>JAJQCU010000373.1:896-8377 GCA_021202575.1 Lachnospiraceae bacterium | reverse complement strand
GCGGGGGGGCTGTTTCGCCTGCTGTGCCCCTTTTCCATTGAATCGGCATTTTCTCTTCTGGGGACGGTCAACGGAGGGGAGGCCGCGCGGCAGGGGAGGATGGAGTATATTTCCACCGATATTGAATATCAGCCGCAGGCGCAGCTGTCCGCGTGGGCGGTGAGCGGTACGTTAACTGAGGAGGCGGTTAGTGATACGGTAAATGAGACGGTGAGCGCCTTCCTTCCCACGGCGAATGTGGGAGATTCCGTCAACCAAATGCAGGTCGTGCTGTTTGTGGCGGCACGGATCTGGGGGCTGGGTGTGCTTGCGATGGCGGCGTATCAGATTACATCGCTTTTGCGCTTCAAAAGACGTCTGAAGGGCGTTCAGTGCGAAGAAGGAAATATTTACCGGCTGGCGGGCGGCGGAACGCCTTTTGTCTATGGTTTGTTTCGTCCGCGCATTTATATGCCGGAAGGGCTGAGCAATGAGGAGCGGAGATATATGCTTCTGCATGAACAGATTCATATCCGCAGAGGCGATCAGATTTTCCGCTTTCTGGGCTGTGTGGCTCTGTGCCTGCACTGGTTCAATCCGCTGGTGTGGCTGGCGTTCTTTTTAAGTGCCAGGGATATGGAGCTGTCCTGCGACGAGGCGGTGCTCCGGAAGCTGGGGAACGGGGTGAAGAAGGAATATTCCGGGTCGCTTCTGTCACTGGCAGACGGGGACAGGGGGAAGGAAAGAGTCAGGGGAATTCCTGTGGCCTTTGGGGAAGGCGACGTGAAAAGCCGCATCAAAAATGTACTGGGGTATCAGAAGGCGAAGCCGGTGGTGATGGCCGTGGCCTCCATTGCCTGTATTCTGGCGGTTGCGGCGCTGGCGTTTAATCCGGATTCTGACACAGGGGAAGGCGACACAGCCGGGATGACTTCAGACACAGGAGAAGCAGACGCGCCGGAGGCGGTGCAGCAGGCGGCCATAGCGAGGGTCTTTCGAAAAATGGAAGAATGGGAAATATTGCAGGAGGGAGCAACTGAGCGTGCAATGTGGGGAACCTACAGTTATCTGGACTGGAGAATCAGTTCCCTTGAACTGTCATGCACCTATGAGAATCTGGATGGGGCGGATTACGAGGTCTGGCTGATGAATTACGAGTTCCTGGTGGATGATCCTGACGCTGTTGTTCTGGCGGGAGGCATGGCAATGGATTCGGAGGGCTGGCTTACCGCGGGTTACCCAAACAGTGAATATCTGATTTTTGAAAAGCAGGGGGACACACTTGTCTTTGTTACAGCCGCAATGATCAATGACAGTACTCCGGAACAAGAAGGGTTCATAGAGGATATCAGGATACAGCTGAGTAACGCGGCAGCGCTATTGGAAGCTTCTGACACCTGGGTACTGGATGATATTATTTATGATGAATACCACAATATTTACAGCGGCTTTGTTATACTGTCAGGGGCGGATTCTCTCGGTAAATACAACGGCACTGCCATGACGAAAGGGGCAGAGCTCCGCGCCATGGTCACCAGACAGGGAAACGCGCTCACTTTCTCCGTTATCACAAGAAGTGATGAGGAGGATACTTTTGAGGGAGAGATCAACGGGGAGGATTCCTTTTATGTGGAAAACAGCGACGGCGGACACCTGGAGGGGTACGCGGCTGAAGATGAAGACGGTGGGATTTATCTGTATGTATGGGGAAATGCCTTTGGAGAAAATGTGGAATTTATGTTTTATCTGTATACCTTTTATGAGATTGGCGCGGACGCAGAGGACTATTATTCCGGCAGCGATTTTGTGGGAGTGACATCTTCTCAGGCGGAGTATTTTGCGGCGTTTATCAAGGCGGCTGTGGCGTCGGGTGACAGGGAGGCATTTGTGCAGATGATCAGTTATCCGATCACGCTCAGGCTGGAGGAAGAGGTGGTGATAACCGGCGAGGCGGAGATGCTTCTCTATTATGATGATCTGATGGAATATCAGAATTTTGCAGGCAATGTCGCCAATATTTTCACAAAATATATGTTTGCCAGTTCTATGGGCGTGTGCGTGGATGACGGAATTATCTGGTTCGCGGAGGATTCTGAGGGGGAGTGTAAAATCTACGCGGTCAATCCATGAAAAAAAGGAACGCTGACGGAGTATCTTAAGATTTTTTTAAGGTTTTGATTTCCCGTTGCCTGTAATATCTTTGGTATGATATTCTGAGACCAGCCTGTAAATGAAAAATACAGATTGTGGAGAATACAGATGAGGTTTATCTGCCTTGAGAGGGGGACAGTATGCAGAAAATTTTTATCGGGTTTTTGCTTGTATTTTTTGACCTGACAGTCAATGCGAACGGTCATGTGGTGGGAATCCTGCCGGATTTTGTCGGTTATGTTTTTATTTTTATGGGTTGTCGGGAGATGACGGAGGAGAGTGATCATTTTTCAAAGGCATATCCGTTTATTGTGGGGATGGCTGTTTATGGTATGGTGATCTGGGTGCTGGAGCTGCTTGGAATTACTTATTATGGCGACACATGGCCGTTTGCCGCCTTAAGCATGGTGGTTACCTGCGTTCCTCTGTATATTGATTATTGTATTATTCTGGGTGTCAGAGATATGGAAAATACGTATAACAGCAGCTTCAGAAGCGGCACGCTTGATAATGTCTGGTTTGCTACGGTGATTTTTTCTGTTGCGGGAGTGATTGCTCTCATGCTGCTTCCTGTACTGGGCGCGATTTGTATTGCGGGTGTGATGGCGGCGCATGTTGTATTTCTGTATCAGTTTTATCAGGCGAAGAGGGAATATATTCTTGCTGCCGGTACAGAGGCTTCAGAGTGAAAAGCGAATAAATGAAAATTTGAAAATTTCCTATTGACAAATACCCCGGCAGGGTATACTATGCAGATAGCGCAGATACCCGGCCGGGGTATTTTCCTGTGATGGATTGCTATTCCGACACAGATTGACAGACAGAGAGGACAGATGTGTGTATGATGGAGGATTTGATGGGAAATCATAAAGCTGAAAAGGAAACTGCCGCTTTGGCAGAGACGGGTAAACAGAATACGGAAACTGATTCTGCGTCGACACCGGTGCCGGAAGTGGATGAAGGGCAAAGCTCCTGTTGCTGTGGCAAGACTACGGAGCGCTCTGCGGAGGAAGTCCGCAAGCTGATCAACCGCTTAAACCGTATCGAGGGGCAGATCCGGGGCATCCGGGGGATGGTGGAGCGGGACGCGTACTGTCCGGACATCCTGACCCAGTCAGCGGCGGTGACCGCGGCAATGAATGCGTTTAACAGGGAACTGATGGCAAATCACATCAAGCACTGTGTGGTCAGGGATATTAAAGAGGGAAGGGAAGATACTGTGGATGAGCTGGTATTTACCTTACAGAAACTCATGAAATAAGACAGAGTTTGTGGAAAGTGACTTTTTGCGGGATAAGAGAAGTGCTTGTGGAGTCTGGACATTTTTCGATGTTAAGTGACTGCAATTTTTTACGATGCAGAGCATGGTTATGAATGGATAATAAGGAGGCGATTTTTTTGGAGCAATATAATGTGACGGGCATGAGCTGTGCCGCCTGCTCGGCTCGGGTGGAGAAGGCGGTGTCAAAGGTGGAGGGCGTGACCTCCTGCTCGGTCAGTCTTTTGACTAATTCCATGGGCGTGGAGGGAAGCGCCTCCGCACAGCAGATTATCGCGGCGGTGGAGGAAGCGGGCTATGGCGCGTCCTTAAAAGGAGCCGGAAAGTCCGGCTCGACAGCCGCCTCATCAGCGGCGGATGAGGACGCGTTAAAGGACAGGGAGACCCCGGTCCTGAAAAGGCGTTTGACCGCGTCGCTGGTATTCCTTGTGGCGCTGATGTATTTTTCCATGGGACATATGATGTTAGGCTGGCCTGTACCCGCCTTCTTTGAGGGAAATCATGTGGCCATGGGACTTCTGGAGTTGCTGCTGACCGCGATTGTCATGGTCATCAATCAGAAGTTTTTTATCAGCGGCTTTAAGGGGTTGATTCACCGGGCTCCCAACATGGATACTCTGGTGGCGCTGGGCTCTTCGGCGGCCTTTGTGTACAGCACCTACGCTTTGTTTGCCATGACCGACGCCCAGGTGAAGGGCGACATGGAAGCGGTCATGAGCTATATGGACGAATTTTATTTTGAGTCCGCGGCCATGATCCTGACGCTGATCACGGTGGGCAAGATGCTGGAGGCCCGTTCCAAGGGAAGGACCACGGACGCGCTGAAAAGCCTGATGAAGCTGACGCCCAAAACCGCTGTGGTGGTTCGAAACGGCGGGGAGGTGGAGCTTCCCATCGAGCAGGTGCAGAAGGACGATATCTTTGTGGTGCGCCCGGGAGAAAATATTCCGGTGGACGGCGTGGTCATTGAGGGCAGCAGCGCGGTCAATGAGTCCGCCCTGACCGGAGAGAGCATTCCGGTGGATAAGTCGGAGGGCGACGCCGTGTCCGCGGCTACAGTCAATCAGTCCGGTCTGCTGCGCTGCCGGGCTACCCGGGTGGGGGAGGATACGACTCTGGCCCAGATTATCCGCATGGTCAGCGACGCGGCGGCGACCAAGGCTCCCATCGCCAAGGTGGCGGACCGGGTTTCCGGGGTGTTTGTGCCTGCGGTCATCACCATTGCCCTGATTACCATTGCTGTCTGGCTTTTGTGCGGACAGAGCGTGGGCTTCGCGCTGGCGAGAGGCATTTCCGTGCTGGTGATTTCCTGCCCCTGCGCGCTGGGGCTGGCAACCCCGGTGGCCATCATGGTGGGCAACGGCGTGGGCGCGAAAAACGGGATTTTATTTAAAAATGCCGTTTCATTAGAGGAAACCGGCAAGGTGGACATTGTGGCCCTCGACAAAACCGGCACCATCACGGCGGGGGAGCCGAAGGTGACGGATATTCTGCCGGCGGAGGGTGTCACGGAAGAGCTGCTTCTCACGAAAGCCTTTTCTCTGGAAAAAAACAGCGAGCATCCGCTGGCAAAGGCTGTGATGGAGGAAGGAAACGCAAGGGGGCTGGAAAGCGCTTCGGTCACTGATTTCAAGGCGCTTCCCGGCAACGGCCTGACCGGGAATGACGGCGGCAAAACACTTTATGGAGGCAGCCTTGACTTTCTCAGCTCCATGGTTTTCGTTCCCACTGACCTGCGAAGCAGGGCACAGTCTCTGGCTGAGGAGGGCAAAACGCCTCTTCTTTTCAGCGAGGATGGACAGCTGCTGGGAATTATCGCGGTGGCGGACGTGATCAAGCCGGACAGCGCCCAGGCGGTCAGAGAGCTTAAGAATATGGGCATTCATGTGGTCATGCTGACCGGCGACAATGAGCGCACGGCGAGGGCCATCGGCGCCCAGGCGGGAGTGGACGAGGTCATTGCGGGAGTTCTGCCTGACGGGAAAGAGAGCGTAATCCGCAGTCTGAAGGAGAAGGGAAAGGTGGCCATGGTGGGCGACGGCATCAACGACGCCCCGGCCCTGACCCGGGCGGATATGGGAATTGCCATCGGCGCGGGCACGGACGTGGCCATCGACGCCGCGGACGTGGTGTTGATGCACTCCCGCTTAAGCGATGTACCGGCGGCCATCCGCTTGAGCCGGGCGACCCTGACCAATATCCATGAGAATCTGTTCTGGGCCTTCTTTTACAATGCCATCGGTATTCCGCTGGCGGCGGGGGTGTTTATTTCCGTTCTCGGCTGGCAGCTGAATCCCATGTTCGCGGCGGCGGCCATGAGCTTGTCCAGCTTTTGTGTGGTATCCAACGCTCTGCGGCTGAATTTTGTGGACATTCACAGCACCCGAAGGGATCATGCGAGGAGGGCGACCGGGTCGAAGGCGGCTCAGGAGCATACAGCAGAAAAACAGGCAGAGGATCTGTCAGCAAATCCAACAGAACGCGCAGCGGTAAAACCCACAGAGGATACGGCTGTTCATTCAGATAAAGAAAGAGAGGAATCAAAAACCATGACAAAGACCATGAAAATTGAGGGAATGATGTGCGGCCACTGCGAGGCCAGAGTGAAGAAGGCGCTGGAGGCTCTGCCTCAGGTGGAGAGCGCCCTTGTCAGCCACGAGGCGGGTACCGCGGTGGTGACGCTTAGCGCGGAGCTTGACAACGCGGCGCTGCAGAAGGCGGTGGAGGAGCAGGATTACACTGTGGTGTCCATCAGCTGAGTTTTCCGCTCTTTGGCGGGTGCAGGGATTGATTTATTTTTACGGCGGGAATCCACCATATCCGGTACAATGTATCTGATATGGTGGATTTTTTTGCTTCTATTCGTGGGTTGAATTGCGCATGCAGGAGAAGCGGCGGTCTCCAACCCACATTCTACCCATCGTGTCAATCGCACGAGCCGAGCAGAATATTTTTTGAACCGCATTTTTGGAAAAAGCATTAACACACTGGTCTATAAATGATAGACTGGGTCTATAAAAATTAGACCACAATAGTATGGTAAAAGATAGACCGCAGCAATTCGGAGAAGAGCAGTAACAGAAAGGGGCAGGTGGGTTTACATGGTTATTTACAAAATGACGGACGCGGAGAAACAGCTGGCAGATATTATCTGGGAGAACGAGCCGCTGGGCAGCGGACGGCTGGTGACGCTGGCGGCGCAGCACATGAACTGGAAAAAGTCCACCACCTACACGGTGTTAAAAAAGCTCTGCGAGAATGATATTTTTCAGAATCAGGGAAGTATTGTCAGCAGCAAAATCAGCGTGGACGAGTACACAAGGCTTCTGGGGGAGGACTATCTGGAGCAGAATTACGGCGGCTCCCTGCCCGGCTTTGTGGCGGCGTTTATCCGGAAAAAGAAAATTTCGAAGTCGGAGATTGAACAGCTGGAGAGGATGATCGCGGAGTATAAGGAGACGGAGTAAGACGGAGCGCGGACTATATAGGGAAAACATATGAGAGCGGGCGTCCGGATTTTGCCGGAGATCTTTATGCATAAAGGGGGAGATAAAAAATGGGAATGGAAATACTCAACTACATGCTGCAAATGAATCTGATCGGCATTTACGGTATTCTGCTGGCGTTTCTGATCCGGCCGCTGTTGCGAAGGGCGGGAAGCAGATACTGTTATTATCTGTGGATTGTCGTATTTCTCAATCTGGCGGCGCCGACTGTGCTGACGGGGAGCTTCAGCCTGATTCCCAGACAGCTGTATCAGGTGGAGCTGTCGGGAGTGTCACAGGAGCTGACAACGGAAGCGGAGTCAGAGACTGCATCGAGATATGATTATGAAAATGCTGGTAACGGCCTGGTGAGCGATGAATATCTCAGCCTGAGAAACGGCGCGGTGGATCAGCTGGCGGAGGCGGCTCAGGATGCGGCGTCAGATGTCACGGAAGCGGATGGGACGCTCAAATTGTCAGAACGGATATGGAACAGGGGTCTTTCGGCTTTTGGAGGAGAGACTGCTTTTGCCCGGTGCCTGCTGATTGGCTGGGCTCTGGTGATGGCGCTTTTGTTTGCCATGGAG
>JAJQCU010000373.1:0-886 GCA_021202575.1 Lachnospiraceae bacterium | reverse complement strand
CAGTATCTGAAAATGCGCCGCAGGATCAAAGGCTTCATGACGGTTGAGGAAGATAAGGAGAATCGCGTAGTGACGCTTCGGGGGCTGGATACGCCGCTGCTTTTTGGCTTTCTGAAACCGATGGTTTATCTGCCGGACGGCTTAAAGGGGGAAGAGCGGGCCTATATCATTCGCCATGAGCTCTATCACCGCAGGCGCAGGGACAATATTGTCAAGGCGGCTGTTCTGTGTCTTGCCATTGCCTACTGGTATAATCCGCTGGTGTGGCTGGCCTTTCACTTTTTCGGCGTGGACATGGAACTTTCCTGCGATGAGGCGGTGCTGCTGAAGTCGGATACGGATATCAAAAAGGCTTACGCCGGCAGTCTGCTGAAATACGGCGCCCTGCAGAATCATTATATCCTGACGTCTCTGACCTTCGGGGAGCCGGGGCTGAGAGCGCGGATAAAAAATGTCCTGAATTTTAAAAAGCACGGAGTGATCATTACCGTAGCGGCGGTGCTGGCTGTTGCCCTGCTGGCGGTGGGGCTTTTAGTGCGGCCGGCGGCGGAAGGTGAGTCGGCAATGGAGAGTGAGTCGGCCGCGGAAGAGGCAAATATTACACTGGAGACATACGGATGGACGCTGGAGGAGAAAAGCGTACTCCATAACGGTGTGGTGATGTATGAGATTACAGACGCGTACCAGTATGGAGAAATTACGGGAAATTATGTCTCCGAAGACAGCGCATATGTGGCGTATCATCTGGAGGATGCGCGCATCTGTGTCCTGTCCACGCATGATGCGGGAGAAAGCTGGCAGCAGACGTATATCGGCGAATCCAATACGATGGATGCTCTGGGTGTCATCTATCTGTCTTTCCTGGAAAGTGGGACAGGATATCTTT
>JAJQCU010000032.1:356-8387 GCA_021202575.1 Lachnospiraceae bacterium | reverse complement strand
CTTGGACCAGCAGACGCCCATTATGAACCTGTTCTGGCGGAATCGAGGGATCCTTTTGGGCATGTGGCATTCCGCGGGCAGGCAGCGGCGGAAAAGAATACAGAACTTCTCTTTTCTGTGGATGAAGTTTTTCTGTGGAGGCCGGATACTCCGTACTTATATGAGCTTACGGTGACTCTTTCTGATACAGAAAAACAGCTTGACACGCGTGTCATAAAGACCGGCTTCAAGGAGTTTAAGGCCTCCGGAAAACGTCTTTTGCGCAACGGAGACCCTTTCTTCCTGATCGGCGTCTGCAGGCATGACCTTTTCGGGGACCAGGGACATGTGATGACAGAGGAACAGATGCGGACAGACATGCGCATGATCAAAGAGGCAGGGGTAAATTATGTCCGCCTTGTCCATTACCAGCACCACGAAAAGATACTGGAAATCGCGGATGAGACGGGGCTTTTGGTCTCGGAGGAGCCCGGCCTGTGGTGGTCGGATGTCAGGGAAAAGGAAATTTTCGAAGGCAGCCTGGAGGTCTTAAAGAGAACAGTCAGAAGAGACCGGAATCATGTCTCGGTGGGGTGCTGGCTCAGCTTTAATGAGTGCTTTTTTACGGAGGAATACCTGCGCGCCGCCGCACAGGTATGTAGAGCGGAGGATCCCGGCAGGATGGTCTCAGGGGCAAACTGCATGGACATTCCGATGACGAAAAAGTACTTTACGGAATGCGGATTTGACTTTTATACCATGCATCCTTACGGGGCTGGCTGGGATCGGATGGAAGAGAGCGCCGCACAGTTAAATGATAAACCTTTGGTGTTTACGGAGTGGGGCGGTTATTACGTCTATGACAATCCTCACCTTATGCGGGAATTTATCGGAAAGCTCACTTCCATGTGGAGAAATCCGGATGATGATCTGGTGGTGGCGGGCGCTGCCCTCTGGTGCTGGGCGGAGGTGTTTGAATTTAACCGCTATATTCCCGCGTGCAGGGACGGTGTGCTGAGGGAGGGGCTGGTGGACAGATACCGTAATCCCGGGATGTGCCTGCCTGTCTTCAGGGAAGCTTACAGGGAGGGAATGAAAGAGCCCCGGGATAAGAGGAGCCTGGAAATCATCGGCCTCCAGGTCCCGGAAGGGCATTACAGCCCGATTCCTCTTTCGAATGGTTTGGAAGCGGAAGGACAGAAAGCGGCCTGGGAAAGAATGATTGAGCAGGCCCAAAAACCTATTGAGCGTTTTGTATTTAATGAGAGGAGGCTGAGAGTATTAAAATATGGCCCTGTCCTTCCGGATGAGGTAAAAATGCTGGGTGAATTGCCGGTGGAACTGACTGAGAGGCCGCTGGTCATTGATGTTCATACCCCGTTTTCATTGAACATTTCCAGTGATGCCGACTGTCTGTATCTGATTGGGAATGTGAGTATGCCGTCCGGCTTCCCGATCTATGGAGGCTATGGGGAGGAAATGGGAATTCTGGGAGTGGAGTACCGGGACGGGGAAAGGGAGGAAATTCCTCTGCGCAATGGCATCGAAGTCTGCAGTGCATGCGCCTGGTATGGGCCATCAAGAATAAATCCACGCGCGTCAGAGGCGCCGCGGGTCATATATTTTATCAATCATATGGATCGTGAGCATTATGTGGTTAACTGCCTGTGCGCGGAGACGAAAACGGGAAAAAAAGTAAAAAGGATTTCGCTTCAGGTAACAAAGGCAGAATATAATCTGTTGCTGTACGGCATTACAATGCGGGAATAAAGGAATGTGGAGGGTTTCTCTATGGAAGTTTTGTACGGTATGCGGCATTACGCGGAGGTTGCCAGACAGGCGGCCGCTGAAGGAATTGTTCTCTTAAAAAATGACAAAGACGCTCTGCCTCTGCGGACAGGAGAAAGCGTTGCGATTTTTGGAAGAAGTATGTTTCAGTATTATAAGAGCGGCACAGGATCCGGCGGCGGAGTAAACGCCCCATATGTAGTGGGAATCCTGGATGCTGTCAGAAAAGATACAGCCATAAGGGTCGATGAAAATGTTTTAAGTGTTTATGAGGAATGGCTGACCAGCCATCCTTTTAAAAAGGGAGAGGGCTGGGCCAGTGAACCGTGGAATCAGGAAGAGATGCCCTTGTCAGAGGAGCTTGTGGAAAAAGCCGCGGCAGAATCTCAGACAGCGATTGTGGTCATCGGCCGGACTGCGGGAGAGGACAGGGACAATTCTGCCAGTGAGGGAAGTTATCTGCTCACTGCGGAGGAAGAAAGGATGCTGTCCCTTGTGTGTTCCAGCTTCTGCCGGACAGTTGTACTTCTGAATGTGGGTAATATCATTGATATGAACTGGGTATCCCGTTATGACCCGGCGGCGGTTCTGTATGTATGGCAGGGAGGACAGGAGGGAGGAAATGCCGTCCTGGATGTACTGACAGGAAGAGTGAATCCCTGCGGAAAGCTTTCGGATACCATTTGTAAAGATATATCGGATTATCCGTCAAGTGAGGATTTCGGCAATCCTGAGAGACTGATATATACAGAAGATATCTATGTGGGTTATCGATATTTTGAGACATTTGCGAAAGAAAAAGTGCTGTATCCTTTTGGATATGGCCTGTCCTACACCAGGTTTTCAATTTGTATAAAAAAAATGGAACGCGTTAAAAATACCTCCCAATATCCCGGGGCGGAGGAACTGGATCTGACAGTAGCTGTCCAAAATGTGGGGAACAAGGCGGGAAAGGAGGTTGTCCAGGTATATTGCAGCGCACCCTGCGGGGCATTGGGAAAACCTGCCAGAAGTCTTTGCGGGTTTGCAAAAACCAGGGAGCTTGCTCCGGGTGAAGAAGAAATCCTTATGATTTCCTGTCCTGAATATTTTCTGGCTTCCTACGATGACAGCGGAAGGACGGGCGCCAGATTCAGCTATGTACTGGAACCCGGAACTTATCAGTTTTTTGTGGGGACAGATGTCAGAAGCGCCGGATTTGCGGGAAGCTTCACTTTAAAAAGCCTTAAGGTAATTCAAAAGCTGCGGCAGGCGATGGCGCCAACATTTTCCTTTAAGCGTATCTGCTTTCATGGGGAAGGAGCCCCGCAATACGAGGCTGTTCCACTCAGAGATTATTCTCTGAGTGAGAGAATCGAAGAAAACATACCGCCTGATATCCCATATACCGGGGAAAAGGGGATCCGCCTGGAATCCGCAGCTGAACATTCGTCTGAACCGGCATTTCCTTCCTGTAATGAGACTGCGCTGACTGATTTTCTCGCACAGTTTTCTGATGAGGAATTATGTATTTTGCTTCGGGGAGAAGGGATGAGTTCCCCAAAGGTGACGCCCGGAACGGCGGGAGCCTTTGGCGGGGTGAGCGAATCTTTGAAGAATCATGGCATACCGGTCGCCTGCTGCGCGGACGGGCCCAGCGGAATCCGGATGGTCTGTGGTACGCGGGCATTTTCTCTTCCCAACGGCACCTGTCTGGCATGCACATTCAATGAGACGCTTTCTGAGGAATTATTTTCCATGACCGGTCTGGAGCTTCGGGCGAACCGGATTGATACCTTGCTTGGCCCCGGAATGAACCTTCACAGAAATCCCCTGAATGGCCGGAACTTTGAATATTTTTCAGAGGATCCGTTCCTGACCGGGAAAATGGCCTCAGCACAACTGAAGGGTTTGCACAAATATGGGGTGACCGGAACGATCAAGCATTTTGCCTGCAATAACCAGGAATTTCATCGCGGAGGCGTCAACGCGGTGGTAGCTGAGAGAGCTCTCAGGGAGCTTTATCTGAAGGGCTTCGAGATGGCAGTCAGGGAAGGCGGGGCATATAGCATGATGGCCAGCTATAATCTGATTAATGGCCTGCATTCTTCCAGCAATTATGACCTTTTGTCAACTGTACTGCGCGGTGAATGGAAATATCAGGGCATTGTCATGACCGACTGGTGGGCCAGTGGGAATTCGGAGAACAGTAAGGGAAGCCGGCAGGACTTTGCGGTAATGGTAAAGGCGCAGAATGATCTGTACATGGTAACCGCCGACGCTGTTATGAATACCAATGGGGACAACCTTATGGAGGCCCTGCAGGATGGCAGGCTTACAAGGGGAGAACTGTTGAGAAGCGCGGCCAATATTTGCAGGAGCCTGCTGAAAATGCCCTCCATGGGACATTGGAAAATTTCGTTATTGCCCTGGGAAGAGCAGTTTTTTAATGAAGTATCTTCGAAGGGGAGAGAAAGCGGGCCGATTGATGATATTCCGCCGGAAGATCATTGCCTGTGAAAATTGATGTCAAACATGCTGCTTCAATTTACTGAGAGGAGAGAGAAAGGGATGCATTTAAAAGAACGAATACTGAACACCAGTTTAACGGAAGACCAAATCGCCATTTTTTATCTTGGACAGGTTGGCTTTATCATAAAATTCCGGGGAAAATACCTTTTGATTGACGGATATCTTTCGGATTATGTGGACCGCCATTGCTCTCAGACTGTCAAATGGAAAAGAAACTATCCCTCGCCAATCAGGGGCGGTGAACTGGACTTTATTGATTATGTATTTTTGACGCATGAGCATAAGGATCATGCGGATCCCGATACCTTAATGGCTATCAGCGGCATAAATAAAAAAGCCACCTATTTTATGCCAAAGTCAATACAGAAATCTGTTTCAGGATGGATTTCCAGCGGAAAAATTGCAGGAGTCTCGGCAGATAAAACGGTAATTTTGGACCAGGGCTTCTCCTTTATGCCCATACCATCGGCCCATGAAACTCTTCATGTGGATGAGAACGGCGAATACCGTGAAATGGGCTATATTATGAAATTTGATCAAATCTCGCTTTATCATTCCGGCGATTGCTGTATGTATGATAAACTGGAAGAAAAAGTGAAAGGAACAGATATTTTGATGCTTCCGATTAACGGCCGGGATTATTTCAGAAATAAAGATGATATTATCGGTTGCTTTGACAGCAATGAAGCTATTATCCTGGCTCAAAAAGCGGAGGCGAAGCTTTTAATTCCAACTCATTTCGATCTATACAGTGTAAACGGTGTTAATCCCGCGTATTTTGTGGATTGCCTCTATAGAATCAATCCTGTGCAGCGCTTTCACATTTTTATGCCCGGGGAAGGATTCGTTTATGGAAATACTTTATAGTGAACGTAAAAAGCGGCTTATCGTTTCCTGCAAAGCGTCATTGACGTTTTGATATTTTCAACAGCGGAGAAAGGGTGGCAGAATGAAATCAGTAATAATTGAAAGGAAAGGCAAGGTAATCTTCAGGGAAAGCGCAAAGCCTGTGCTTCCCAAAGGTTTTGCGCTGGTCAGGGTGAAGGCGTCGGCGGTCTGCGCCACGGACCTGGAAGTCATTGACGGAAACATCGCGGCAAATTATCCGCTGATACCGGGCCATGAATGGAGCGGAATTGTGGAGGAAACTGAAAATCCCGATGACAGGCACTGGATCGGGAAACGGGTCGTGGGAAGCAATGATGTGGTGTGCCTTAAATGCGACGCCTGCCGGAGAGGACAATGGAGGTACTGTAAGCAGTTTGAGGAAATCGGCTTCAAAAGAAACGGCGCCTACGCGGAATATGTCGCTGTGCCGGCCTACGGTTTATGTGAGATTCCGGACAATGTGAGCTTTCTTCAGGCCGCGCTCGCGGAGCCTCTGGGCGTCGCTTTGGGCGCCATGAAAAAATCCCGCGCCAGGATGGGGCAGACCTGCCTGATTATCGGCGCGGGTTCTATCGGACTATGTACGCTGGCCGTTGCCAGGGTTATGGGACTGTCGAAGATCACGGTCTGCAACTACTCTCCCCCGAGGCTTGAGTTTGCGAAAAAACTGGGAGCGTACCAAACGGTTTCCACAAAGGAATCGGATCTGGAAGAAGAAATGAAAAAAATCCATCCGGAGGGAACAGAAATCATTATTGACGCCACAGGCTCTGAGGAGTGTATTCAGAAAAGCCTTCGTATTGCCAAAAAGGGCGGAACCGTTGTGCTTGCAGGCTATGGCGGCGGGAAGGACATGAATATCAGAATGGATGACATCCACCTGAAAACTCTGCATCTGATCGGTGCTGGAAATAACTGGGATATGCATAAAAAGGCAATTGAACTGATGTCTGAAAAAGCGGTTGACCTTGAGCCCCTGATCACCCATGTGATGCCTCTTGAAAGGTACGAGGAAGCGCTTGACCTGGCCAGAAAGCGTCCGGAGGGATTTGTGAAAGCCGTGTTTCAATTATGACAGCGGGAATAGATATCGGCACATCGTCCGTCAAGATGCTGCTGGAGGAGGAGGGGAAAATATCAGAAACCTTCCGTTTCCCTTATGAGGGCAATACTCTGGAGGAAATCTGTCGCACGATACTGAAAGCTCTAAAGGAAGCCGGAAGGGATGTGGAAGCCATTTCTCTTTCTTCCCAGACGGGGACCTACGTGATTGACAAAAGCGAGCTTATTTCCTGGCAGAGCGATGCGGGATGCGAAGAGATTGAGGGGGTAATCAGCAGTTTTTCGCCAGAAACATTTATCAGTGAAATATCCATGCCCCATCCCAGAATCTTTAGTTATCCTCTCCCCAGGATAAAATATATTCTGGCCAGGCATCCTCATGTAAAAAGCATCTGTCAGCTGAAGGACGCTGTCCTTTATTTCCTGACCGGCGAATATAAAAGTGATGTTTACACATGGCGGGGGCTCGCCAATGTCCATACCGGGAAATATTCTCAGAAAATGCTGGATTACGCGGGAGCGGCCCCATCTCTCCTGCCGGGACTGCACTCCCCTTTTTCTGTGGGAGGATACATGAAGGAAGAGATCAGCAGACAGACCGGCGTCAGGATCAAAACTCCGGTCTATATCGGACTGAATGATTATTATGCCTCCTTGCTGGGCATGGGCATTTCCTCTCCCGGCCAGGCTTTTGATATCACAGGGACCAGCGAGCATGTGGGATGTATCATCGGGAACATAGAATACAGAGACTGGCTGGTCACCTCTCCTTATCTGAAAAATCAGGTTTGCTATGGCGTGACCGCTTCCTCCGGGAATGCGATGGATTATGGAATGGACAATTTCCCCATGGAGGAAATCAATATGGAAAAATCCGTTTTAAACCAGGCGCCGGTTTTCCTGCCTTATCTGAAGGGAGAGCGCTCCCCGATATATAACAGCGGCGCAAGGGGTGTTTTTTTCGGAATTTCGGATAAAACTACCCGCCAGGATATGGCATATTCTGTGCTGGAGGGAGCAGCCTTCGCGGCCTATCATATTTTTTCTGAAATTCCCTCAAAGAGCGCCTGTACCTGTGTCATGACATCGGGAGGGCCGGCAAAAAATAAAAATTACAATCGTCTGAAAGCAAGCCTGTGGGGAGTCCCGTTTAAAACCATGGCCGTAAATGATACCTCCGCGCTGGGGGCAGTCATGTGTTCTCTCCTGGGAATGGGAAAGTATGGCTCCTTTCGTGAGGCGGCAGCCCATTTATGCAAAGTTCAGGAAGTAATTCCACCTGAAGAAACGGCATACCTCCGGAAGAGATTTGAGCTGTATAAAAAGATATACCAGAGCAATATTGATAATTTCAGTGAATTCAGGAGGATATCTGTATGAGCTGCGTTATATTCGGCGCGGGAAAAATTGCCAGAGGATTTATCAGGCATCTGCTTTACCTGAGCGGTATTGACTTTGTCTTCGTAGAAAAATCCGATGATCTGGCGGATCTGATCAATGAAAGGGGAAGATATTTTGTAAATATTCTGGGAGCCCCGCAAAAAAGCTGTACGGTGCAGAATGCCCGGGCTTTGAAATATTCACAGGAGGAGGAAATAACGGAGGCTGTTGCCGCCGCGGACGCAGTTTTTGACGCTGTGGGCGGAAAACATCTGACGGAGATTGTGCCTTTTCTTGCAAAGGGAATTGAGAGAAAGGCGGAAACAGGCGGTAAAATCAATTTTGTTACCTGTGAAAACTGGAAAAATCCCGCAAGTATCATAAAGGACGGTATTCTGGAAATTTTACCGGATGAGACAATCT
>JAJQCU010000032.1:0-346 GCA_021202575.1 Lachnospiraceae bacterium | reverse complement strand
TGTGGGGGTTACAGAGGCGGTGATCATGCGCAGCGCCATAGAGGCGGATCAGGAGCTTTTGAAGGTCTGCCCGCTTGCGGTGAATGTTCAGGATTTCTGGACGCTTCCCGTGGATGCTTCCAGGATTAAGGGAAAGCTCCCTGATATTATGGGACTGAGCCTGATTTCGGAATTTTCCGGTTTTCTGGAAAGGAAATTTTATACATACAACGCGGCAAACGGCACCGTTTCCTATCTGGGTGCGCTGATGGGCTATAAAAAAATTGCTGACGCGGCCCATGATAAAAAAATAATCGAAATTTTGGACGGCGTTTACCAGGAAACCGCCATGGCCCTCTCCAGGAAG
>JAJQCU010000335.1 GCA_021202575.1 Lachnospiraceae bacterium | reverse complement strand
GCCATGCCAAGAAGACGATCAGGGATGTTTTTTCCTATCCTGTGCGCCTGACCTACGCCGGCAGACTGGACAGAGACAGCGAGGGGCTGTTGCTCCTCACAGATGATGGGGAGCTGATTCAGAGATTAATGCATGGCTCCTCAGGCCATGAGAAGGAATATGTGGTGAAGGTGGACAGGGAAGTCACGGATGATTTTCTGAGGGCCATGTCAAAGGGAATTTATCTGAAGGAATTATCACAGACCACCAGACCCTGCGAGGCAGTCCGGGAGGGAAAATATACCTTCCGCATTATTCTGACGCAGGGATTGAACCGGCAGATTCGCCGTATGTGCGCCGCTCTCGGTTTTCAGGTGAGGAGCATCAGGAGAGTGCGCGTAGCCAATATCTGGCTGAAGGATTTAAAGCCGGGACAGTACCGTGAGATTACGGGGGAGGAGCGGGAGGCTCTTTATGGTCTGGTACAGCCTCAGAAGCAGCCGGGGCCGTGAGGAGTTGTTTTAAAATAGCCGCCGTGTCGTGAAGAAGGGCGATTTGGGAAGGCCGCCGGAAGCCGCAAAGAGTGGTTTCGGAGGCGCTGTGTTATGAAAGACAGTTTGAAGTAATGGGGGAATTATGACAGACAAAGAGAGGATGCTTGAGCTCCACCGGATTCTGAAGGAGGCCGGCCGGGCCTATTACGCGGAGGACAGGGAGCTCATGTCCAACCTTGAGTATGACAGGCTGTATGATGAGCTTGCGGAGCTGGAGCGAAAGACCGGCATTGTCATGGCCGGCAGTCCCACCCAGACGGTGGGCTACAGCGCGGTGGAGGAACTGCCGAAGGAGGCCCATGAGCGTCCCATGCTGTCTTTGAGCAAGACCAAGGAGGTTTCCCAGCTGCAGAGCTTTCTGGTGGACAGGGAGGGACTGCTCAGCTGGAAGCTGGATGGCCTGACGATTGTTCTGACCTATGACAATGGACAGCTTTTAAAGGCGGTGACCAGGGGCAACGGAGAGATCGGAGAGGTTATCACGGACAACGCCAGGACCTTCATCAATCTCCCCATGCGCATCCCTTATGGGGAAAGGCTGATTCTGCGGGGGGAGGCTGTTATCACCTACAGTGACTTTCAGGCCATCAATGACTCTATCGCGGAGGAAAGCCTGAAATATAAAAACCCCAGAAATCTGTGCTCCGGCGCCGTGCGTCAGCTCAACAGCGCGGTCACAGCGCAGCGAAGAGTCCGGCTGATTGCGTTTACTCTGGTTCAATGTGACGGAAGGAAATTTGCCACAAGAGAAGAGCAGATGGAATTTCTGGCCTCCCAGGGCTTTGAGACGGTGGAGTACAGGAAGGTTACCGGGGAGACCATACCGGAGACGGTGCGTTATTTTTCGCAGAAGATAGAAGACTTCGATGTGCCAAGCGACGGCCTGGTACTGTGCTATGATGATATTGCCTATGGGGAGAGCCTGGGCAGGACCAGCAAGTTCCCCAGAGATTCCATGGCCTTTAAATGGACGGATGAGGAGAGGGATACGACCCTGCTTGAGATCGAATGGTCCGCCAGCAGGACGGGGCTCATCAATCCGGTGGCTGTGTTTGAGCCGGTGGAGCTGGAGGGCACCACGGTCAGCCGCGCCAGCGTCCACAATGGCAGTATTGTCAGGGAGTTAAAGCTGGGAATCGGGGATACTGTCCGGGTCTATAAGGCCAACATGATCATCCCTCAGATCTCGGAGAATCTGACCTGCTCTGACACTCTTGAAATCCCGGAGAAGTGTCCGGTTTGCGGGGGACAGACCAAAATCATGAGCGTCAGGGAGGGGCAGTTTTTATACTGTACCAATCCGGAATGTCCTGCCAAAAAGATTAAGTCCTTTACTCTGTTTGTCAGCAGGGACGCCATGAATATCGACGGCATGAGCGAAGCCACGCTGGAGAAGTTCATAGCCGCGGGCTTTCTGCATAAGTTCCGGGACCTGTACCATCTGGACAGGTACCGGGATGAGATCATTTCCATGGAGGGCTTTGGACAAAAGAGCTGCGATAACCTGCTGCAGGCGGTGGAAAATTCCAGAAGGACAACCCTGGAGAAGCTGATTTACGCGCTGGGGATAGCGGGCATCGGCCTCGCCACGGCAAAACTGATCTGCAGACATTTTGACAATGATTTTGAGGCGCTTTCCCACGGCTCCGCGGAGGAGCTTCAATTGATCGACGGGGTGGGGGAGGTGCTGGCCTGGTCCTTTGCCGGCTATTTTGAGGATGAAGCCCGTCTTGGGGATGTGAGGGAGCTGCTCTCGGAGCTGAGCCTTCAGGAGGAGACTTCCGCGGAGGGGGACAGGCTGAAAGGCCTGACGGTGGTGATCACCGGCGATCTTTTCCTTTACGAGAACCGCGGCCAGCTCAAGGCGGCCATCGAGGCGGCCGGGGGAAAGGTGACCGGCAGTGTCTCCGCAAAGACCAGCGTACTGGTCAACAACAATCCGGCGTCCACCTCCAATAAAAATAAAAAAGCCGGGGAGCTTGGAATTCCCATTATGACGGAAGAGGAATTTGTGCAGAAATATTTACAATAAAATTGTTGTCAATAGCACGGCTAAGAGTATGGCTATCAGACAACCTGACCTGTATGAGCAAGCAGCCATTTCCCGAAGGAAAATGAGCGGATTGCGAATACAGGCAGCTGTCAACAGACAATCGGATGGGGAACCTGCCAGTGAGCGGGATTGGTCGGAACCTCTGTTTGCCTGTTTATGATGAATAAAAGAAAAAGGCGAGGAACAGATACATGCCAATCAGAACGCAGAATGATTTACCAGCTAAGAGCATATTGGAAACGGAAAATATTTTCGTGATGGATGAAAACCGGGCCACAAGCCAGCAGATCAGGCCGTTGGAAATCTGCATCCTGAATCTCATGCCGGTGAAGGAGGACACGGAGCTCCAGCTTTTGCGCGCCCTGTCCAATACTCCTCTGCAGGTGAACGTGACCTTTATGAAGGTGGAAAGCCATATTTCTCAGAATACCTCCGCCAACCACCTGAATAAATTTTATCAGAATTTTGAACAGCTGAAAAAATTTCGCTATGACGGGATGATTATCACGGGAGCGCCGGTGGAGCAGTATGAGTTTGAGGAGGTGGACTACTGGCCGGAGCTGCGCAGAATCATGGAGTGGACCAAAACCCACGTGACCAGCACCCTGCATATCTGCTGGGGAGCGCAGGCGGCGCTCTATTATCACTTCGGGATCGAAAAGAGGCTCCTGCCGGAAAAGCTGTTCGGCCTTTTCGAGCACAGGGTCTCCAACCGCAAAATTCCGCTGGTGCGGAGCTTTGATGATATTTTTCTGGCGCCCCACAGCAGGCACACGACGGTTTCCTCCGCGGATATTCACAACTGCAGCGACCTGACGGTGCTTGCCGAGAGCGACAAAGCGGGGGTTTTCCTGTGCATGACGGCGATGGGAAAGCAGATTTTTGTCATGGGGCATCCGGAGTATGACCGTTACACCCTTCACAATGAGTATATGCGGGACAAAGCCAAAGGGCTGCGCATCAAGCTGCCGGAGAATTATTATCCCAACAACGACTGTGAGCGGAAACCAAATCTGCAGTGGCGGGCCCACAGCAACGCCCTATACTCGAATTGGCTAAACTACTATGTGTATCAGGAGACGCCGTACGTATTGTAAGGAATCCCTTTCAAATAATGGATTTTCAACATTTTTTCGCATTCATGAGTGACGCATAAAGAGTCATATAATGAAGTTTATTGGATAATTTATAGCGGAAAACAACCGGAATTCAATGGGTTAAACGGATTTCCAACAGATTTGAAGGCAGGGTATCAAGACAGCCTTTCCTTAACATGTCATAAATTGAAAACCCCTTGGCTGTAAATGAGATTGAAACAGACTTTAAAACACTGTACAATATAAAGATACAATCAAGATTGGTGGTTTAAGATACGATGGAAATCCTTACAACGATGATTACTCCCTATAAGGACAATGGCGAGATTGATTATGACACTGCCTGCAAATTTGTGGACTGGTACTATCAAAGTGGGCTGACCGGGATTTTTTCCGTGTGTCAGTCCAGTGAGATTTTCTGGCTCTCCCTTGAAGAAAGAGTGGAGCTGAACCGGAGAGTGTACCGGCGCGCAAAGGAGTGGGAGGCAAAAGGAAATCGAAAATTTCTGGTTGTTTCCTCCGGCCATGTTTCAGACACTCTGGAAGGGCAGGCTGAGGAACTGAATGCGGTGTACGAGTCGGGCACGGACGCGCTTATTTTGATCACTAACCGTCTGGATCCCGATAACGAAGGGGACGATGTCCTGCTGGAAAATACGCGCAGGCTTCTGGAAATGCTGCCCGGGGAGGCAAAGCTTGGGCTGTATGAGTGCCCTTATCCGTACAAAAGGCTTGTAACGCCGCGTGTTCTCGACTGGTGCCTGAACACAGGCCGCTTTTATTATATGCAGGAGACCTGCTGCGATGCTAATGTCCTCGCGCAACGCGCAAGGCAATGCACGGGCAGCTCCCGGCGCCTGCTTAACGCAAACTGTCAGACTCTGCTGGAGTCCATGCGGAACGGGGCGGACGGCTATTGTGGGATTATGTGCAATTTCCACCCCAGGCTGTACGCATGGCTGGGAGAAAATTTTGAAAAGGAACCGGAGAAAGCTGAACTTGTGCAATCCGTTCTGGGGACCTTTGGCTTTACGGAGATTGGGCTTCCCTATCCCCTTACAGCTAAATATCATATGAACCTGTGCGGAATTTCCACAGAAATTCGCGCCAGAAACCGTAAAAGCAGTGAGCTGACCGATTACGCGCGCAGCTGTATGAGGCAGATGAAAACGGCGACGGACTGGATGGAAAAATTCCTGAGCCGGGATGAAAAAGATATTGAAACAAAATGACTGCACCACACGGATTGGGCTATATGCGATGCAACTGTAATGAAAGACAAATGAGCGGCAACAGGATGGAGGAAGGGCGTTGTGTTTGAGGATGATGGATATTTTCCTGTGATCCAGGCGTTTGGGTCTATAGGGGGAATTGGCGACCGCCTGATGGCGGGCTACTGTTATAACAATGGCAATGTGGTCCATTCCTGTACAGGCAGGGAAAGTAAAAACAATTGGATCGAATACATGTGTAAAAGAAACGGCATAGTCTGCAGGAACTACGCAGTGGGTGGGAGCACCTTTCAGATGTGGAGAAGCATGCTTTTCGAATCCATGGGTGTGGCGAAGGAGAGAAGCGATTCTTATGTGATCGCGCTTGGCGTCAATGATTCTGAAGGGAATGTAGGCACCATAGACGATATCGACAGAGATAATCCCGAAAAAAATGCAGACAGCTATTACGGATCCTGTCATTGGCTGCTTCAAAAGCTCAATCAGACCTTCGGCACGGATATCCGGATCTTTCTGCTGACGGATCCGGGCAGAACCCTGCAGGAACAGAAGGCGGCGGCGGACAGGAACCGGGCATTGCAGGAAATATCCGTATTGTTTGAAAATGTCCTGACTGTTGATCTGGCTGGTGATTTCGCAATGAAGTACTATAGAAATGGATTGATTAGCCGGGCATTCAGGAATGGGCATTATTCGCCGGTT
Source organism: Lachnospiraceae bacterium (assembly GCA_021202575.1). GTDB lineage: Bacteria > Bacillota > Clostridia > Lachnospirales > Lachnospiraceae > RGIG6307. The sequence continues at coordinate 2,785 of JAJQCU010000335.1, read as the reverse complement.
GCGGAGGCGTATATGTCAAAACTGATCGAGTATGAGCTGAATCGGTATATGATCGATCATTATGATATGTTTCAGGGCGTGCCGTATCGGTCAGATGTGGTTTATCCTGACGCAGGTTGATCTGTCCGGTGAAAAAGGGACAACATAAAGTCGTTTACTGTAATTCGGTGTTGCGGGGAATGGTAGAGTAAAAATGCTGCAATATTATGATGCCAGAAGGCTGGATAAATGCATAAAAAGACTGTCGAAGGTTAGATTCCCGAACATTACGGAACCGGTCAGCGTGAATATTACCTGGGTGAGAATCCGGTATAATCTGGAAGGCGCAAAATATCATGGCGTCAAATGGCATAGCCATAACTGCTATGAGGTGCATATTGTATATCAGGGTGAAATGCGTTATCAGATGGAAACCGGGGATGAATTTGTCCTGCAGGGAAACGATTATCTGCTGATTTATCCGGGAATGATTCACAGGCTGAGTTGGGTGAGCGAATGCGCCATATCCTATTCTGTATTTTTTGAGGTTTCTTCCGCATCGGATACGGAAAAGTTCAGTTTCCCTGCGGGAAGCGTAAAAGGGACTGCGGAAATATTTACACCTTTATTTGATTTGCTGATCATGGCATTGGAACGCAATGAGCCTGACTTCCAATGGATCGTCAGAAATGTGATTTCTTCCGTTATATTGTCCGTTTCCGAGAAGGGAACATCGAAAGATAAGGATGATCAGGAAAATACGGCAGTGGATATACGGTATCAAAGCGCTGTCCAGTTTATTGGCGACAATGCGCAGACAAATATCCAGAGCAGTGATGTCGCGGAGTTCGTTGGCCTTTCTGTAAGGCAGTTGAACCGTCTTTTCCGAATGTATGACGGCATTAGTTTGTACAGGTATATAAGTCAGGTACGGTGTAACGCGGCAAAGGAGCTTCTGAAGAACCGGGAGCTGAGTATTTCCTACATTGCCGGAAGGCTTGCCTTTTCCAGTGAATATAATTTTATTCGTTTTTTTAATCGTATGGAGGGAATGCCTCCGGGACGATATCGTGAGATGACGGGCGTTTAGCCCGTTTTTCTTTTCTTTGGCAATTATAGATGAGACTGAAATAGATATTATGATGTCTGGAAATGATATTGCATAATGGGAACGACGTGAATTATAATAAATGCATGACAAAATTCATAAAAAATAGTCAGTATCTGAAAGAAAATTGTGAAAAACGCAAAAAACGGGAGGTTGGGCAGAATGAAACATTTGGCGGAGGAATACACCATTGTTGCTTCATCACCCAGTCCGGAGGATGTCTATGCCTATAGCCCCGGATTGTGTAAACTGGATAATGGCCGTCTGGTCGCGACCATGGACTTCGGAGGAACGGGGGTTGCCCGGGAATGGGCGGGTCAGAATGTGAAGCTGGCGCATCGATGGCCGGAAAGGCCGGACCGTGATAACATCGGGCTGATTTATACCTCTGATGACGGCGGAATCACTTGGCAGAAAAAACATTCTCTTCCTATTCTCTGTATGCGTCCTTTTACGGCTGGGGACAGCCTGTATGTGATTGGCTTTTGCCGGGATCTGGGAATTGCGCGCTCCTTTGATAATGGGGATACCTGGACAGAGGTATCCTGGCTGACGGAAGGACAGCTGTGGCATCAGGCGCCTTCCAATGTCTGGTATAAGGGAGATTGTGTTTATCTTGTGATGGAGAGAATGACGCACGAGCGGTGTGCGTGGCCGGTAGATGGGATTGCCCCTGTACTGATGCGCGGCAGGCTGGACAGGGACCTGACCGAAAGGGAAAACTGGACTTTTGCCGCTGAGCTGATTTATGAACAGAATATTGATGAAAATCAGGTGCTGGAGTTCGGTATCCCGTTTGAAAAGGGCGGCGGCCTTACCAGGGGCTGGCTGGAGACCAATGTGGTTCAGCTGCTGAAGGAGGACGACTGGTTTTATGATGAGAGCGGAAAAGTATTTTACCTGTTTGCCCGATGCTATACGGGGCTTCCCTGGACAGGAGCCATGTGCCGGGTGATTGAAAAGGAGGACGGGAGCATGCACACGGAGTTTGTGACCGCACCCTCGGGAAAAAGGATGTTTTATGTGAATATTCCCGGCGGAGGAGCTTCCAAATTCCATATTCTGTATGACGGGGAAAGTAAAACCTATTGGCTGCTGACCAATGATTTTACGGACAGCATGAACCGAAGGGAAAAGATTCCCGGGCAGAAAATTCCAGGCTATGACCGTTCGAGGCTTGTCCTCTATTATTCCTGTAATTGCTTTGACTGGCTGTTTGCGGGAGTTGTAGCAGCCGGAAGGGATCTGACGCAGGCACGGAGCTATGCGAGTATGGTGATTGATGGGAAGGATCTGCTGGTGCTTTCAAGATCGGGCGATGAAAACTCTTTTAACGGACACGATACCAATATGATTACCTTTCATCGGGTAAAGCGGTTTCGGGATTTAATTGGCTGAATGAAAATACCTGAGGGAGGGAAAGGGCTTCGTGAGACAAAAATATGATGTTGTGATTGCCGGCGGAGGGATGAGCGGAGTCAGTGCCGCAGTGAGCGCAGCCAGAAGCGGCAGCTCTGTTTTACTGGTGGAACAGTCTGGGATGCTGGGCGGCATGGGAACCAGTGGACTGATTACAATGATGATGACTTCCCGGCGATGGTTTTACGGATTTGGAAAGAAGCTGATTCAGGATCTGATCGCGGGAGGAGGCGCGAGGTATGAGGAAAATCCGGCGGTGAAAGGCTATGATTACTATCC
>JAJQCU010000183.1:1903-8419 GCA_021202575.1 Lachnospiraceae bacterium | reverse complement strand
GTACTATGAAGGTATCATTTGATACCTTCATAGTACGCTTTTTATTTGCTTATGTCAAGACATTACATCATTCTTCGGCATTCTTCGGAACTTTCACCCGTTAGAACGTGCATCGGCCGGGCGCACCACAAAAAACCGTGCGAAAGCATCTCACTCCCGCACGGTTATTCTCAGCCGGTAATAAAAATCAAGTAATACTGTGGATCCAATGAAAATTCTACTCAGCCTCCACAGCGGTGAAAACATTATTCTCAGCCTCGCCCATATCAGTCAGAGCCGCGATATCATTATCAAGCACCTTCTGACTTCTGTACGCCTTTGCCTCAGTAATATCGTAAGTATTTACAAAATAGCCTTTTTTTACGCTGACAGTTTTCACATAGCCTTCCTCGCCGCTGAATTTATTGGTCCACTTTAAAATCAACCTTGAATTTGCCATTGCTACTCCTCTCTTTTTCTAAAGTTTACAAGTGAATGATAGTACATTTTATCCAAATTCGCAAGCCATTTTTTGTGAAAAACCACGGTTTCAGGTAATTTCAGCACATTTACCACCGATTTTTTTCCTGCCCTGAAAAAGTACCGGCAAAATGACGGCATCCCGTTTTGGCCTTATCTTACAGTTGGGGACTGTCACAACAGCTCACACCCCGTGCCCCTTCGCCTGAATCACATTGACTATCCGGTCCACGTATCTGCGGCACTCCTCCTCGCTCTCAGCCTCCGCCATAACCCGGATCACAGGCTCCGTTCCGGACTCCCTTACCAGAATCCGACCGGTGTCCCCCAGCTGATCAGCTGCTTCCTTTATGGCCGTCTGCACGTTAGGATCCGCCTGGGCCTCCTTCTTATCCTTCACCTTCACATTCACCAGAACCTGCGGATAGATCGTCAGAGGCTCCGCCAGCTTGCTCATGGGAACCTTTCTGGCCAGCATTGCCTCCATCAGCTTGAGGCTGGTCAGAATTCCATCCCCTGTGGAAGCGTATTTTGAGAAAATAATATGCCCGGACTGCTCCCCGCCGATACGGCAGCCATGCTGGGACATATATTCATAGACGTACTTATCCCCAACGGCGGTTTTCGCGTAGCCGATCCCGGCCTCGTCAAAGGCCTTATACAGGCCGAAATTGGACATCACTGTGGTGACCACCGTGTTGGGGTTTAACTTCCCCCGTTCCTTCATATAATTCGCGTAAATATACAGAATATGATCCCCTGTGACAACCTGCCCCTTCTCATCCCCGCACAGGCACCTGTCGGCGTCCCCATCGTAGGCGAAGCCCACATCCAGACCGTTTTCCACCACAAATTTCTGCAGCCTCTCGATATGGGTAGAACCGGCGTCCCGGTTGATATTAAAGCCATCCGGCTCCGCGTTGATTACACTGGTTCTGGCGCCCAGCGCGTCAAAAACGGACTTGGCGATATTCCAGGCACAGCCGTTGGCGCAGTCAAGCCCCACCTTCACCCCCTTAAAGGAATAAATCCCAAGGGAAATCAGGTAGCCGATATAGCGGCTTCTGCCGGAAAAATAATCCACGGTCCGCCCCACATGCTCCCGTTCACCGAAAGGAATGCTGTCCCATTTCTGTCCGAAAATTTCCAGCCTTCCGTCAATATAATCCTCCACATAGCCGATGGTTTCCTCATCCATCTTCTCGCCATGGCCGTTGATCAGCTTGATGCCATTGTCATAATAGGGGTTGTGGCTGGCGGAAATCATGATGCCGCAGTCAAATTCGTCCACTCTGGCGATATAGGCCACAGACGGCGTTGTGGTCACATGAAGCAGATACGCGTCCGCCCCGGAGGCGACCAGCCCTCCCACCAGCGTATACTCAAACATATAGCTGGACCGCCGGGTATCCTTGCCTATGATGATTCTGGCCGGAGAATCGTCTCCCGCCCTTCTCTTCAGCTCCCCGTAATACCAGCCAAGGAACCGGCCGATCTTATAAGCGTGATCCCCTGTCAGCGTTTTATTGGCCTCCCCCCGGAAGCCGTCCGTTCCAAAATATCTGCCCATTTTTTGCTCCTCATATTTTTTTATAAAGGAAAAAGCCCCAGCGCCATGCCACGAGGCTTCTCCCTTTTTGGATTGCGATATCCTTATCACTCAATCATTTATTCCTTTTTAATCTCTCCTGAAAAGATCGCGCGTATACACCTTATTCTGCACATCATCCAGACAGCTGTCATACCTGTTCGCGATAATCGCCTGGCTCTTCTCCTTAAATTTCTCCAGGTCGTTCACCACAAGGCTCCCGAAGAACGTGCTCCCGTCCTCCAGCGTCGGCTCGTAAATAATCACCGTCGCGCCCTTGGCCTTCACTCTCTTCATCACGCCCTGGATGCTGCTCTGCCGGAAATTGTCGCTGTTGCTCTTCATGGTCAGCCGGTACACGCCGATGACACATTCCTTCTCCTCGCTGGCCTTATAGTCCCCGCGATTATAATAATCATAGTATCCGGCCAGCTTCAGCACGCGGTCCGCGATGAAGTCCTTCCTGGTCCGGTTGCTCTCCACGATGGCCTCAATTAAATTTTCAGGCACATCCTCATAGTTGGCCAGCAGCTGCTTGGTATCCTTGGGCAGACAATAGCCCCCGTAGCCGAAGCTGGGATTATTGTAATGGCTGCCGATCCGGGGATCCAGACAGACGCCGCTGATAATCGCCTGCGTATCCAGTCCCTTCATCTCCGCATAGGTATCAAGCTCATTAAAATACGCTACCCGCAAAGCCAGATACGTATTGGCGAAAAGCTTCACGGCCTCCGCCTCGGTAAAGCCCATGTAGAGAATGTCAATATCCTCCTTCAGCGCCGCTGCGGAGAGCAGGCCCGCAAAGATGTGGGCGGCTTCCACCAGCCTTTCATCCTCCATATCAGTTCCCACGATAATACGGGACGGATACAGGTTATCATACAGCGCCTTGGATTCCCTCAAAAACTCCGGACTGAACAGAATATTTTCCGTATGAAATTTCTCGCGGACTGACCGGGTATAGCCCACCGGAATTGTGGATTTGATGATCATGACCGCGTCCGAATTAACCTTCAGCACCAGCCGGATCACATCCTCCACGGCGGAGGTATCAAACTTCTGTGTATGGCTGTCATAATTGGTCGGCGCGGCGATCACCACAAAATCAGCGGTGGAATAGGCTCCTTCCGCATCCAGTGTGGCTGTCAGATCCAGCTCCTTCCCCGCCAGATATTTCTCGATATACTCATCCTGAATAGGAGATTTTCTCTGATTAATCAAATCGACCTTTTCCGGAATGATATCTACGGCCGTGACCGTGTTATGCTGCGCCAGCAGTACCGCAAGGCTTAAGCCCACATACCCGGTTCCCGCTACGGCTATTTTGTACTTACTCATGCTCCTCATTATCTCCCATGTCGTTATTCATCCTCCGCCGGCTCATAAAAGATCTCCAGCACCAGCTCCATCAGGGCTTCCTCGTCCACGTAGAACTCATAATACTCGTCCCCCAGGACATTCTCGCCCTCCGTGGTCACGAAATCCCCCATCCCATATTCGGCCAGTAAATCAAAAAGCTCGGTCAGCTTCGGAACGGTACAGTCGGTGGTCAGGTAGTCCGCCACCTGATAATATATTGTTGTAAAAAGACTGCTGTCTTCACTTATTTTCTCAATCAATGTGTCGTAAAACGCCTGCATGTACTGCTGCTGTCTCTCCAGGCGCGCCAGATTGGTGCCATCAGCGACATTTTGCCTGGCCCGCACGGATTTCAACGCAAGCTCTCACGTCAGAGTGCTGTCCTCTCCCTCTATGAAAGAGGAATCTATGCTTGTCATGTCGTAAGGAACTGTCACGGTCACGCCGCCGATCGCGTCATTGATCAGCGCCACCGCGTCCATAGTCATGGCGAGATAATGGTCAATATCCACGCCATATAATAGATTTGACACAGCTTTCTTCGTATTGATGCAGCTGTCGGAGCCTCCGCTCCCATAGGTATGCGCCAGAGCAAGCTGACCGGTAAAGGTGCCCGTGCCGCTTCCGGTAACGCCCAGAATCTGGATCTCGGTCATGGTATCCCTGTTTAACTGCAGAGGGGTAATCTCATTTGTATCATAGTCAATGACAACCAGCATGATAAAATCTGCCTGTTCATTGTTGAGTGTTCCTGAAACGGCGCCCGTCTCCTCGTACTTGTCGGTACCCAGAATCAGTAAGGTTTCCAGGTTTTCCTTTTCATAGTATGCCTGACCATTATAGTAAACGACTCCCCGCTGATCCTCATACGCGGTTTCATCGTCAGAAGCTTCATCTTCGGAGGTTTCCTCCACAGAAGGGGAGGAAGCCTCCTCCAACTCTTGAGAATCCGACCTTTTTTTCAGAACAGTAAGTACCACAAAGAGCCCTGCGACCACCAGCATGACAACCAGCAGTGATACAACCTTCACATTTGTAAGGCGTCTTCTGTTTTCTTCTGTCTCCAAGGTTCATTTCTCCTTTGCCATAAATTAACGGGTTACTCTTCTGCCTGACACTGCCACTACAGATGCGACAGCCGCAAGCGCAATAGCCGCAACCAGAAGGGCGTTTACATTCTCCCCGGTCTGCGGTGATGTCTTTCCATAGGAAGTGTCGCTCACTGTAACAATAGCAAAGGGTGAGAATCTGTCTGCGGTGAATGTAACAGTACCATTCGCTCCCACTGTACCATAGCTGTTCACATTCCATTTGCCATCAAAGAAATGGAGAACAATATATGGTGTTCCGGGGTCGTGCTGCGTCTTCACGGTAAGGGTCACCGGGTCGCCGTCCACATGATCCTGCACATAGACGTTGAAAAGGGATGTGATCTGCAGATCATTCTCGTTCACGCCAAGAGCCGCGGCCTCAGCGGCCAGTCCTCCGTCAACCGCCTGAGTCGCATTGGGGGCCGCTGTGGCAACCGCAATAGCCTCTGCCATCTCCTCATCATGCTCATCGGCCACGCCCGTATGTGCCAGATCGGACGTGATATCCTCCGGCATACTGACAATGACTTCTGTGCCTTCAGCAACACCTTCAACGCTTAGCAGCTCTACAGTGGACTCGTCCTGCTCTACGCTGGATACCGTGGTAGCGCTCACTGAAGTAGATACGCAAGTCATGAGTACCGCGGCGGCGACCAGCAGACTCAGGGCTTTTGAAAATCTTTTCATTGGTTGCTTCCTCCTTTCTGAAAGATTTTTATATCAACGATCATTGATCGTCAATATCATCGTCAATCAGCTTCGCCAGCACCAGATAACGGGTGCTGCCACCGCTCTGGCAGGTAGAGAGAACGATAATCCGGTCTCCCCAGGATACGTCGACGCTCTCATCCAGATTCACACCGAAGCCTCTGGCGGACCAGATGGTGTCGATAAAGGTCTCAAACCGGTTCTCATTATTCATATTGTAATAATCAAGGATATGAATATTGGAATAGGGAACCGCCGCAAAAATCTGATAGTGCAGCTCCTCCTCCGGCAGATAAATCACAATCTCATTATACTCGGCGAACTTCTCAGCGTCCGAATAGGTCTCCTCCAGATTTCCGAACATGGCGCCGGACTTCATATTGTGCCCGTAAAATACTGTCACCGGGTCTGTCATATCATTGGTATTATATGACGCCTGGCTGAAAATGCTGCCGTTGGAGTCATAATTCCCCTCAATATCCCTTTTTAAGTAGTACTCCTCATCCGTCGGATGCTGCAGAATGGGATAGCTGATCTCCGTTCCGGGAATATCGATCCAGGCGTACACATCCTCGTTGATTTCCTGAAGGGACACGAAATCAATGGGCGACTCATAGTCCTCCTCTTCCGTTTCCTTCACGGTCTCCGGCTCCTCTTCCACGGAAGCCTGCGCGGTCTCCTCCGCTTCCTCCGCCTCCTCTTCGGCGTCTTCTGTCTCTTCCTCCTCCGGGATATCCGAATAGGACGCAAGCTTTCTGATGCTGGCTCCGCTGATCTGTGAAATCGCCACTCCGGCGCAGATACCGGCCGCCAGGATCAGAACCGCCACAATGATCCATCTTTTCTTAGACAATGGCTTTTCCCCCTTCCAGGAGACGGTACGAAAGATGCTTCACCCTGTCAATGGCTTCTCTTCCCAGTCTGTCCTCTATTACTTCCAGAGCCTCCCCCATCTGCTGGGGCCTGCGATCAACGCTGTGGCAGTCAGAGCCAAGCAGGTGAATCTCCTCGTTTTTGAGCATATGCAAAGCCTTTTTGCGGCTTTTGTGCTCAAGAAAAAAAGACGCGTTGGATTGAATCAGAACCTCCTTGTCCATCAAATCCCTGATAAAATCCATGTTTCCATAGTCCAGATACCTCTCCACATGGGCCATCACCACCTGCATGCTCTCCCGTTGCTGAAGCTGTGCCACCTCCGCCTCGATCTGCTTCGACCAGTGGGAAAAGGGCATCTCCAGCAAAAACACCCTGGTTCCCATCAGGCGCAGCTCCTCCATCATCTCCGCCCTGCTGATGCCGGTAAAATACTGA
>JAJQCU010000183.1:0-1893 GCA_021202575.1 Lachnospiraceae bacterium | reverse complement strand
CTTCCGGACAACTGCTCCCATCGTCGATTCCGGGCAGGATATGGCTGTGAATATCTATCATGCGTCTTCCTTTTTTATTGCGTATTTACCATATTGGCCATATTTGCCGTAGCCGCCGTACTTACCGCTGTATTTCTTCTCCTGATAATCAGCCCTGGTCATCACGATACCCAGTACTCTGGCATTCAGATATTTCAGTCGGCGAATAGCCTCCGACAATGTCTTCTTGCGGCAGTAATTCTTACGCACCACCAGCACGATGCCGTCCACCATTTTGGACACAATCAGGGCGTCAGCAACAACGTTGACCGGCGGCAGATCCATGATGATATAGTCAAACCGCTCGCTCAGCGCGTTCAACGTGGCCTCCATCTTGGCGGACGCCAGCAGCTCCGACGGATTGGGAGGGACGTCCCCCGCTGTCACCACGTACAGCCTGTTGTGGATGTTGGATTTCCGGAAAGCGTCATTGATGCCGCACATGCCCGCCAGATAATTGGAAAGTCCCGGGGACGCCGGCATATTGATCCTCTCCGCAAGCACAGGCATACGCATATCCGCCTCAATATAAAGCACTCTCTTGTCGGTCTCCGCCAGAAAGTACGCAAGATTCACAGCCGTGGAGCTCTTTCCTTCTCCCGCTACGGAGCTGGTGATGCCGATCACATGACAGCTTTTCTCATCCGTCAGGCTCAGCATCAGGTTGGTTCTCAGCAGCTTATATGCCTCGGAGGCGGCGAAATCCAGCTTGTCGCCGATCAGATTGCGCTCGTTCTCCACAGTTATTGTCTGGTTTTTCTTCTTACCCGGCATTCTTCTGGTCTCCCTCCTGCGTCTTTCCATAATTTCCATATCCGTATCTTCCGTAGTATCCGCCCCGTCTCCGGCCCGGAACCAGATCCGGAATGGCCGCCAGCAGCGGATAGCCGTACATGTCTGTCAGCTCATCCTCATCTCTCACCACATCATCCAGCAGCTCAATCAGGACAATTATGGCGCAGCTGATAAAGGCTCCCAGAAGCCCGCCAATCATCGTATTCCTGCTGAGGCTGGGAGAAGCCTTGGACGAGGGCAGAACAGCGTAATCCACGATCCTGGCGGATGAGCCCTCGATGATACTACCGATATTGTCCGGCAGGATCTGCGCTATGGTATTGGCAATCAGCTCCGCCTCCTCCGGGACAGTGCTGGTGACGACAATCTGGAACCCCTCCGTGGAGTTAACTGCGTCAGCCTCGATCATGTCGTAGAGCTCACTATATGTATAATCCACACCGCTGGCCTCAATCACAGCCTCCAGATTGGTCCTGGACTTCAAAATCACGATATAGGTGTCAACCAGGCCCTGAGACGCGGACAGGTCAGCGGAGCTCAACGCGCTCCTGATGCCGCTGGTGGATGTGACGCTGTTATTCACATATACCAGAATATTCGCCTCATACGTCGGCGCGATAAACTGGATTGTGCCCACCAGAGCCGCTCCCCCGCACACAAGAATGGCAAGCACGATAATCCACAGCCTGTGCCACAGAGCCAGTAAGAGCTTGCCCAAGTCAATTTCAATTACGTCCTGTTGTTTCTTCATTAAAAAATACGCTCCCTCGATTGTATTTCAACAGTGGCCGCGGATCCTCCGGCCCGCCGCACCCTGCCCCTCAGAAGTAATCAGGTTTTCTGTATATCGAAGACAAAGATATACCCAAATACCAATTCTAGTAGATTATAGTCCTCTTCCATGCCGTTTGTCAAGGCAATGCGATCATTTTCCGGTTTTTGTCAGTGTACGGGAAACGGTACACAGGCGCGGGTTTGGAGTATCGTCTACACAGTGGTATTGTACCCCCCCCCGACTGCTTTTGTCAACAATATACACACCGACCAGAGCCCAAATTA
>JAJQCU010000241.1:3846-8525 GCA_021202575.1 Lachnospiraceae bacterium | reverse complement strand
TACCTGGAAAGTGTAATGAAATGATTCGATCAAATACTGAAAAACGAAATAAATCCCGCAATACTGCAACTGTCACCACTGTGATTCTGTCAGCGGTTCTCTTTTTGTATACCTTCCGCAAGGTTAATGTCGGCATCGACGCCACGGATACCGGCTATCATTTTGCCAATTTTCTCTACATTGACCGGATGGACTCCATGTGGCTGTTCTCTACCTATCTGGCCAACAAGCTGGGGCATTTTTTTACTTTGCTGCCTGGCGGCGGTACGCTGCTGGGAATCAATATTTATACAAGCCTGCTTCCGGCGGCGCTGGGGATCATCACCTTTCTTTTCTTTTCAAAATGCGTGAGGACGCCGGGGTGGCTTTCCTTTCTGGGCGTTTTTATGGCCCTGAATCTGTGCTGGTGCCCGACTACCTGTGTGTACAATTATCTGACCTATCTGTTTTTTGGCGCCGGCGTTATTCTTCTGTGGCTGGGGCTGACGGGAAATGAGAGGAAATATCTGGCCGCCGCGGGGGTGCTGCTGGGGCTGAACGTTTTAGTGCGCTTTCCGAATCTGACGGAGATGTCACTGATTGTGGCAGTCTGGTTCTACGGCCTATTGAAAAAGAAAAAATTCGCGGAGACGGCGAAGGATACCGGCTTTTGTGTGCTGGGTTACGCGGCCGGCATCGCGGCGGGCCTGCTTCAGATTCACATCCAGTATGGGATTGACAATTATATACAGGGCATTGTCCGGCTTTTCGGCATGACGGACAACGCCCAGGATTATACGCCGTACGCCATGGTCTATAATCTGCTTCAGTCCTATTTCGGCATGGGCTGGTGGCTTTACATCCTGTTGCTGGCGATTGCGCTGGGAGTTCTTGGTTTTATGATTCTGCCGGGAAAATTTGAGAAGGTCAAAAAGACCGGCTATTTTGCCTGCTGTATTCTGCTGATGGTCTTTTTCTATTCGAGAGGCCTGTTTGTGTTTCAGTTTGACAGTCTGTCAGCTGTTTTAGGTCTGACCACTCTGTTGATGCTGGCAACGCTGGTGCTGGCGCTGGCGGTGCTTTTGATGAAAAGCTTTTCCGCGGAGAGAAAGCTGCTGGCGCTGATTGTGATTATCATCATCGGAATCACGCCCATCGGCAGCAACAATCAGATGACTACTACCGTCAATTTCATGTTTCTGCCCCTGTGCTTTGTACTGGATACTCTGTGGCAGCTGTTCGGGGAAAAGAGGGGTGAAGAAAGCGCGAAGGGAACCATTGAGCTGGCCCTGGGAAAAAGCGGTCCGCGCCTGTCTTTCCATAATTACCCGGTTCAGGCCATGTCCATTGTCTATCTGGCCCTTCTCCTCTACCTTTCCACAGGCTTTGGAGCCAATTACGTGTTCCGGGACGACACCTCCAACGGGGACAGGACAGTGCAGGTGGAGAGCATCGACAGCCTGAAGGGGATGAAGACCAGCGCTGTCCGGGCGGCGCAGTGGGAGGAGCTGGGAGAGTTCGCGGCTGAGGAGGGAATGAGCGGCAGCACTGCCATCCTTTACGGCAATGTGCCCGCCCTGGCCGCCTATCTCAAAATGCCTTTCCTGATGAGCCCCTGGCCGGATCTGGATTCCTATTCCGGGGAAGTGTTTGAGGCAGAGCTTGCGGAAATTGAGGCGGGCCTGGAGAGTGAGCGCCCCTATATTTTTGTGGGACCGGATTTTAACGTGATTCTGGAAAATGCTCTGGCGGACGGAACGGATATCGAACAGTTTACGGCATTTTATGGGTACAAATTTGGACTGTTATATGATATGATAATGAGAAATGGCTACAGCTGTATTTTCAGCAATGAGATCTGCAATATTTATTATTGAGGAAGGAAGATAAAATGATCAACTTTAATGTGCCTCCGTTTACCGGAAAAGAGATGGACTATATGAAAATTGCCGTGGAGAATCAGAAAATCTGCGGCGACGGACAGTTTACCCACAAGTGCAATGAGTGGTTTGAGAATAGAACCGGTACAGCCAAGTGCCTGCTGACCACCTCCTGCACCCACGCCACCGAGATGGCGGCTCTTTTAGCGGATATTCAGCCGGGGGACGAGGTGATCATGCCCTCCTACACCTTTGTGTCCACCGCCAATGCCTTTGTGCTGCGGGGGGCCAGAGTGGTCTTTGTGGACATCCGTCCGGACACCATGAATCTGGATGAATCTAAGATTGAGGACGCCATCACTGACAAAACCAGGGCCATCGTCCCCGTGCATTACGCCGGCGTCTCCTGCGAGATGGACAGGATCATGGAGCTCGCGAAAAAGTATCATCTGATCGTGGTGGAGGACGCGGCCCAAGGCGTCATGAGCAGCTATAAGGGCCAGGCGCTGGGCACCATCGGCGACTACGGCTGCTACAGCTTCCATGAGACCAAAAATTACAGCATGGGAGAGGGAGGAGCCCTGTTAGTGAAGGATCCGTCCAAGGCTGAGGAGGCGGAGATCATCCGTGAGAAGGGCACCAACCGGACCAAATATTTCCGGGGACAGATTGACAAATACACCTGGGTGGATCACGGCTCCTCCTACCTGCCCAGCGATCTGAACGCGGCCTATCTGTACGCCCAGCTGGAGATAGCGGATGAGATCAACGAGACCAGGCTGAAATTATGGAACCGCTATTATGAGGGTCTGTCCGGCCTGGCTGAGAGCGGCAGGATCGAGCTGCCGGTGATTCCTGAGGGCTGCGTCCATAATGCCCATATGTTTTACATCAAGGCGAAGGACCTGGAGGAGAGAACCGCGCTGATTTCCTATATGAAGGAAAGGGAGATCCTCTGCGTCTTCCATTATATTCCGCTGCATTCCTCCCCCGCAGGGCAGCAGTTCGGCCGCTTCCACGGGGAAGATGTGTATACCACAAAGGAGAGCGAGCGCCTGATGCGCCTGCCCATGTATTACAGCCTGAGAGAGGAGCAGGTGGACTATATTATTGATCAGATTCTGAAATTTTACGCTGCGAGATGAGAGAAAAAATAAGACCGCGCTGCCTGGTCTTCCTGCGGGGCTTTCTGGGTCTGTTTCTGATAACTCAGTTCGTCCTCGGTACAGGGTATTGGCTGGGCAATGTGACCAGGGCACAACAATTTGATACAATATCCGCCATAGGAAGGTGGATTGGCGGCCTGTCGGTTCTGCCGGTGCACATCATGCAGACGGTGGCAGTGTTTGGCGGGCTGTACTGCCTGTTTGGCTGTTTTTATGGCGGCTGGAGACGTCTGTTCGCCTCTTATGCGGCTCTCACTATTCCCTTTGTCATGCAGATCTGCCTGTCAGAGACAGAGCATGGGGCTGCGCTTGCCGCGATTCTGTGCATGACGGGAGTGATTATGGACTGTCACCGGCATTGCCGCGGACCCCTCCGGGCGCAGGCGGTTTTGTGCGGCGTCTGTGTGGGAATTCTGATTTTATGCGGCGCGGCCTACAGCTGCGCGGCGGCGCTTTTATTTCTGACACTGTCGATTGTACGGATCATATTTTCTGAAAAAAAAGAGGAAACCGATATTTCTAAGCAGAGAGAGGAAACCGATATCTCTGAGCAGAAAGAGGAAACCGGTATTTCCGAACAGAGAGAGGAAACCGATATCTCTGAACAGAAAGAGGAAGCTGATATTTCTGAAAAAAGAAGCGCCTCCGTTATTTTCAGAAAGAAAAAAATAACAGGCGCGATCAGCCTTCTGGCCGCGCTTCTGATTGGAGCGGGGCTTGCGTTTACGGGTATTACTGTACAGAATAAGCTCAACCCGGACCGGATGCAGGTTTCGTGGGAGAGTTTTTTACTCAGAAGGTTTGCCTATCCGGGACTGGACTGGAATCTGCTGGAGGGGCTGCCGCAGGAGGTACAGAATATATATACCGCATCTGAGATTAACAATTTCCGTCTCCATCCCTATGAGCTGGATACCGTACTGGAGAGCGATCTGCTGGAGACTGTTGGGGAGGAGAGGACAAGGAAAATTTATCTGGAGCTTGCCTGGTATGGCTTCCTGTGCGGAACCAAGGTGGACGCGCGGATGATTCTGGAGGATATCGTCTGCTATCTTTCGCCCCTGCTGATGTATCCGTTTTATTCTGACGGTACGATTCTGGCGGAATTTGGCTGGAGCCTTCAGCAGTTTCTGGCAGGGACGCCTTATCTTGCGGAGACTTACATGTATGCGTGTCTGTCGGGCTATGCTGTCGGCCTGGTGTTGACGCTGGCTTATTGGCTGTCCGGCGGTTTTTTCTGTATAAGAGTTACGTTCCGGCGGTACCGGCCGCTGCTCCTGCTGTGGGTGGGACTGTCTGTCCTTTTTATGATGAGAGGGGCGGCTGTATTTAATTATAAATACGCGGCATTTCAGGCGGTGCTGGGGTATTTGCCTCTTTTGATGGTTCATTTAAATGATACAAGGGGCCAAAGGCCATAAATCAAATGTGGATTGTGTATCATACTCTTTTGTAACTTGAATCATTTGAATTCGGAGAGAATAGAAACATGGGTTACGCAATTTTATTTTTCTGGCTGCTGATCCTTCCAGTATGTGTCGGCGGCCTTTTTCAGTATCATAATGGCTTTGAGGCGGGGCTGCGTCTTTTGAAGGGGCAGTTTCTGCTCTGGGCCATATTTCAGCTGATCACTGTTCCACTGGTTCTGTGGGGC
>JAJQCU010000241.1:1365-3836 GCA_021202575.1 Lachnospiraceae bacterium | reverse complement strand
TGTGGGGCGGCACTATGGAAAACGTGATGGCACTTTATCTGCCCATCGGTCTTTTCCTGGGACTGGCTGGGGTGACTCTCACAGTCAGAGGGGGAAAAGCTTCGGTTCCTTTTATAACGGCAAAAGAAAATCTGAAAAACACATTTTGGCCTGGGAGAGG
The DNA here is from genome assembly GCA_021202575.1 of Lachnospiraceae bacterium. GTDB lineage: Bacteria > Bacillota > Clostridia > Lachnospirales > Lachnospiraceae > RGIG6307. The sequence continues at coordinate 3,676 of JAJQCU010000241.1, read as the reverse complement.
AAAGAGACCGGGAACATCAGACCTGATGAGTGGAAAAAGGAAAGAGATCTTCCTGGGCATTCTCTTCCTGGCTCTGTGGATGTTTCAGATGTTTAACGTGGTTACGAAGATGGCCGTTGACGCGGATGACGCTTTTTATATGACGGTTGCCAATATCGCGGATTTCAATGGTTCCCTTTACCGCATCAATCCGTATTCTATTGGAAATATGGGATTGAATTACCGGTATGTTCTGGCTCCCTATCCGGTGTGGATCGCGTTTCTGGCCCGCATCAGCGGCCTGCATACGCTGACCGTGGGACATATCATTCTAAGCGCCTGTCTGGTCAGCTTCAGCTACCTGATTTACTGGCAGATCGGGAAGCTGCTTTTTCGAAAGAGGGAAATAAGGCTGTGGTTCCTGGTATGTGTCTGCGTGCTGAATATCTGGGGAAATACCTCCAGTTATACGTCCGCAAGCTTTTTGCTGATCAGGACCAGACAGGGAAAGGGCCTGGTCAGCGGTATTGTGTTCCCGGCGTTTGTCTGGGGGCTGATATCCATGGGAAAAAAGCTGGATGAAGGGGAAAGATGCAAAGCAGAGGCATATGTCCTGATGAGCTGCATTTTATTGTCCGGCTGTCTGGGCAGCGCGATATGCGGGGCAATTTTGCTTATGGCCTGGGCGGCAGTCCACATTATGTGGGCAATCGCTTACAGAAGGCCGGTTTTGCTGGCGCAGGGGCTGGCGGCAGCGCTTCCTGCCTCGATATTTCCGGCAATTTATATGGTGATGAGGTAATGGAATGATGCCGGGGGGACTCCTGATGATACCCTGGATTTCCTCACAGCGCGTCCTGCGGGTGTTCGTGCTTCGACCCTGGTATTCACGATATCAGGGTTTGGCTGGCGGATGGAGGAGTTATGAGTGATACGGTAGCCGTATGGCAGAAAATCAGCGGTAGCGGCGCCCTGTGCGCCATTTATCTGGTTGCAGTGATTTTTCTTTTTTTACATAAAAAAAGGAAGTCGCTGAGAATACTTTTTGTTTATTTTCCGCTTCTTGCGCTGATTTTGCTTTTGTGCCCTGCTGTGTATGAAGCAATTGCCAATGTGACGGGAACGGAGGTATATTTTCGCTTTTTCTGGATGCTGCCCATGACCGCCACCATCGCGTACGCCGCGGGAAAGCTGTATGAAGCTGTTCAGGGGAAATATCGCTTATTTGCGGGGGCGGTTATCCTGGCTGTGATCATTCTGGCGGGGGATTATATCTATGATAACGGGGACGTGTTTGCCGCGGCGGAAAATGAGTATCACATTCCTCAGGCCGTGGTGGATATCTGCGATGAGATTCACAGGGAGGGAAAGGAAGTGGTGGCTGTATTTCCTTCGGAACTGTTAATTTATGTGAGGCAGTATGATTGTACGATATATATGCCCTATGGAAGAGATGTGATGCTGATGTCGGAAATTGAGCATCCTCTTTATGATCTGATGGAGAAGACGGGAACCCCCAGCGCCAGGCTGATCTGTGAGCTGGCGGCGGAGGATGGCTGCGCATATATTGTGATTTCGGAAAATAAAGAAGTATGGGGCAGCCTGGAACAGTGCGGGTATGTGTATACTCAAACCATAGATGGCTATGCCCTGTACTTCAATGAGGATATGCTGATTGGATAGAGCACTGTAAATTTCTCCTTGGCCATGGGCTTTTCCGCAAATGGCCTCGGAGGTTATAACATCACTGCGCCTGATATTTCAGATAGTACTCATACGCCTCCATAAAGCGCTCGGCAAGAAGCTGGCGTCCTTCTACGGAGATATGCTTGTAATCCAGCAGATATTCCTCCGCCTCCTCCACGGAAATGGTGCCGTAATAATTGTCCACAAAGCTGCAGAACATGGAATAGCAGACATCCGCCTCATACTGGACGTAGGAGCCGAGGGTGCCCTCGTCGTTGTAGGTCATGATGCTGGAATCCACATAATTGCCGTCCTCGTCCAGGGCGTAGCCGTAGGTGGGAGACATGACGATGACCTGAATGTGGGGGCAATATGTCTGGATCAGAGCGAGCGAAGCTTCCAGGGCGCAGGCCCATTTGGTAATGTCCTGGGTATTCTCATAGTCATACATTTTGCGCCCCTCCAGATAATCACTCAGATCGTACATTATGACAATCACATCCACCTCATCGAAATTCAGATTGGTCAGCATGGACAGGGTCGCAATCTCCTCCAGGCTGTAGGTGTCATAGTATCTGGCGGCCGAAAGCAGAGTGTCATTGTCAACGGTAAATACAGTCGTGATCCAGTACAGGCTGAACAGATC
>JAJQCU010000241.1:0-1355 GCA_021202575.1 Lachnospiraceae bacterium | reverse complement strand
TCACAGGACATCAGAGAATCCGCCACCGCGAAATTATACACTGTGGCGCCGGTCTTTTCTCCGATCATCTCGGCCAGACAGTCCTCCGTGCCGGCGTCATCTGCCAGAGGGGAATTCCCGAAAAACGCGATCACCATTTCGTCCTGGTCGTTGACGGGATCGCCGGTGTAGGTGTAGGGGGTAAAATAGTCCAGTACCTCCCTGTCAAAGTCGGAGGAGTTCACATCGCTCAGATCCACGGTCTGCCCGCTGTTGTTCCACGAGTGGAGACGCAGGGCGATAATCCCTATAATCAGGAAAATAAGAACGAAAAAAACAACGTGAATGTTGATTTTTCTGATGACGGAAATTATTTTGGAAAAATTCATAAAAATATCCTTTGAAGCAGTAACTTTGAATAACAGAGCAGTCCGCAAAAATAAACGGACGGTTTACAACACGCCGCTTACTTTAGCACAGGATTGTTAAGGAGCTGTTAAGAATTAACCTTGCATATGACGCAGGATAAATCCTTTAACAGTTCCTGAGTAGTTGTGATTGCTTTTGCTTCGGGCGGGAAGAGGAATCCAGTCTGCGACAGAGAGCTTTGCGTTCCTCCCGGTCAAGGGCGCTGTAATCCAGATAGGAGATGGAAAGCTCTTCCAGAGGCATACTGCAGGTAGGGCAGGCCGTCCTGTGGCCGTTAAGCATATGAATATAATGACAGTTCTGGCAGTAGTGCATGTACAGCATGGGGATCCTCTCCGTTCCAGGGTGGCTGTGATGTCTTATTCACAGCCGTTTGTGTGTTCATATTTTGACATTATCTCCCATAAAAGTCAAGAACAGCCAAGTGACAGATTCTGACAAAATCCGGAGGGCTTTGTTTATCCTTTTTATTTGGGGCTTGAAATGGAAAGCGCAGGTATGCTATACTGATCTATCATTGTGATTGGAAATTACGCGTCGGATGGACGCGGGGGCCGGCAAAAGCGAAATAAAGGATATTGACATGGCATTATTCAATAAGAAAAAAAATCGGGAAACAGAAGAAAATCCGGACTGGCAGGAAATATCCTTCGACGGGGAGGAATATGAGGACGGGGATGATGCCGTTGATGACCGGGATTATGATATAGATGCCGTGGAAGGTGTCGCGGAAGAGAATCTTTGGGAGGAAGGCACTGAAGAAGAGGATTACGGGGAGGAATCTGCCGTTGTAGAAGAATGGCGGGAGGAAGCCTCCGATGAAGAGGATGATTATTTGGAGGAGGAGCCTGCCGCAGAGGAGGAACTGAGGGAAGAAGCCTACGGCGATGAAGATGATTATCCGCAGGAGGAATCCACCGTTGAGGAAGATGTCTGGGAAGCGAACG
>JAJQCU010000154.1:7819-8563 GCA_021202575.1 Lachnospiraceae bacterium | reverse complement strand
TAGTTCTGGAATACCATTGCGATATCTCTGTCCTTCGGCTCCACATCGTTCATCATCTTGTCACCGATCCACAGCTCACCGGAAGAAATATCCTCCAGGCCGGCGATCATACGCAGGGTTGTGGACTTACCACAGCCGGACGGTCCGACGAAAATGATAAACTCTTTGTCAGCGATGTCAAGATTGAAATCTTTTACAGCGACAAATCCGTTGGGATACACTTTGCAAACGTTGTTTAACTTTACACTTGCCATTATAAAACACCCTCCAATATATTATGTACTACACGAACTGTATTACTTTAGCAAGTATACTTTTTTCCCCGTTATTTTGCCATATCACTAATCAACAAACTTTATTTTTATCCTTGTGGGAAATTTCCACTTGACAGGACAACCCCGTTCCTGTTTTGACATCCTGCACAAAATTAACGTTCATTCTTCGTCGAAATGCCGGGCAGCAGTCCTTGCTCACTCTGCAGCCTGAATATCTTCTGTTTTCTGCGCTGTTATGTCAGCCCCGCTGTCCACCGTCAGCGCTTCCGGCGCCGCCGTCCGTTCTTCCCCTTCCCCGTCAGGATTCTCCTCCAGCGACCATTCCTCCGGATTTCCCTCCTCATTCTTCTCCTCTTCCTCTGTCTCAGGATTCTCGATCTTGTCAAAAATCCTGCTGTAAAGAATCGCCTGCACATACGCCGGCACGGAGAAGCCCAGCAGGAAGCAGACCGGGACCGCCCAGCTGAAC
>JAJQCU010000154.1:0-7809 GCA_021202575.1 Lachnospiraceae bacterium | reverse complement strand
CCAGGAAAGGCTGAACAGATATACAACCAATGCTACGTATACAATGATTTTAACTATATTGCACAGGTACACCAAACCCCTGTAGAAAAGCCATATGTCTCCGCACAGCACCAGGCCGAGGATCAGGTAAATCAGCCACATCAGGGTGGACTGCCTGAAATTGGATTTAAAAGCCTTAAAAAACTCCCTGGTGATATACCCCTCCTCATTTTTGTACAGCTTGTACACCACCGTGTGCATCGCCGTAAAGCTGGCCCCGATGGTAAAAATCGGGATACAGCAGACCAGTGTCAGGATATTAACCCACATCAGGTCCGCCAGCTTGGATAACGCCCTCATAAATTTGCTGTCCAGATTAAAAATTCCGCCCATATCTTCCTTTCAGCCCGGACTGCCCGGTAATGACAACATTTTCACAGCGGTTAACAGATTTCCGCCCCGGCCGGCATCTCCCTCTCCGGGGAAACCAGCGCCAGATTGCCGTCCTGATCCTCGGCGCACAGAAGCATCCCCTCGGATACCACGCCCGCCAGCGTCGCCGGCTTTAAATTCACCAGCACCATCACCTTTTTGCCCACCATCTCCTCGGGTGTGTAATACGCCTTGATGCCGGAAACGATCTGCTTCACCTGGGAGCCGATCTTCACCTGGGAGCAGAGCAGCTTCCTGGATTTCTTTACCGCCTCGCAGGAAATAATCTCACCCACCTGGAACTGGAGCTTCGCGAAATCATCATAGGTGATCTCCGGCTTCGCCTCCACATCTGTCACAGCGGGATTCTCTTCCAGAGGAGCCCCTTCCTTTGCCGGAGCATTTTCCGTTCCGGAAGCGGTTCCCTCACCAGAAGTCTCCGCTGCGGTCTTTTCCGCCGGTTCCTCCGCCTTTTTCTGGCTCTCCATCAGCTTCTCCGCGTCCTCGAGCACGTCCTCCGGCTTTAACCGGGTGAACAGCATGGCCGGCGTCTGCGTCAGCTGATGCTCCGCCGGGAAGGTGCCTGCCGCTCTGCAGTCCTCAAAGCTCCTCATCGGACAGTTCAGCTGCTCCGCGATTTTCGCCGCGGTGCCGGGCATAAAGGGCTCCAGAAGGCCCGCCGCGGTCATAATGCTGTCGCACAGATTATAGAGCACCTCGTTTAAACGCGGGAAATCCTCCTCGTTTTTGCCCAGCTTCCAGGGCTCCGTCTCATCGATATACTTATTGCAGCGCTTCAGCGCGTTGAAAATCTCTGTCAGGGCGTCGGCTACCCGCAGATTCTCCATCTTGTCTTCCACCGCATCCGCCACAGCGGTGACAACGCCCTTTAAGTCCTCATCCACCTTGGCCGTGACGCCGGTACGCACAATTCTGCCGCCAAAATATTTATTGGCCATGGTCAGGGTGCGGTACACCAGATTGCCCAGAGTGTTGACCAGATCGGAATTATACCTCTCCACCATCAGCTCCCAGGTGATCACGCCGTCGTTTTCAAAGGGCATCTCATGCAGCACAAAATAGCGCACCGGGTCAACCCCGAAAATCTTCACCAGATCGTCCGCGTATATCACGTTGCCCCTGGACTTGCTCATCTTGCCGTCCCCCTGCAGAAGCCAGGGATGGCCGAACAACTGCTTCGGCAGCGGCTCCCCCAGCGCCATCAGGAAAATCGGCCAGTAAATGGTATGGAAGCGGATAATATCCTTGCCGATCAGATGCAGGTCGGCGGGCCAGAGCTTTTTGTACTGCTCCGTGGAATTGCCGTCCGCGTCATAGCCGATGCCGGTAATATAGTTGGTCAGAGCGTCCAGCCAGACATAGACCACATGCTTATCATCGAAATCCACCGGAATGCCCCACTTGAAGGAGGTTCTCGACACGCACAGATCCTGCAGTCCCGGCAGAAGAAAATTATTCATCATCTCATTCTTGCGGGAGACGGGCTGAATAAACTCCGGGTGTGTGTTGATGTGCTCGATCAGGCGGTCCGCGTACTTGCTCATCTTAAAGAAATACGCTTCCTCCTTTGCGGGCTTCACCTCTCTGCCGCAGTCCGGGCACTTGCCGTCCACTAACTGGGACTGCGTCCAGAAGGACTCACAGGGAGTACAATACAGCCCCTCATAAGAGCCTTTGTAGATATCTCCCTGGTCATAAAGCTTCCTGAAAATCTTCTGCACCTGTTTCTCGTGATCTTTATCAGTCGTCCGGATAAACTTATCATAGGAGGTCTCCATCAGATCCCACAGGTCCTTGATCACGCCGGATACCTGGTCCACATACTCCTTGGGCGTCACGCCGGCCTCCCCAGCCTTCAGCTCAATCTTCTGCCCATGCTCATCGGTACCGGTCTGGAAAAAAACGTCATAGCCGTCCTTTCTCTTATATCTGGCGATGCTGTCCGCCAGCACGATCTCATAGCTGTTGCCGATATGGGGTTTCCCCGACGTATAGGCAATGGCTGTGGTAATATAATATTTTCCTTTGCTCATCCTCTTTCTTCCTCCCGAATCTCCCAGCAATTCTATTACAGGCCTTTATCATCAGTCAGGCATTCCCGCCTCCCGCAGCGCTCTCACATTGGCCACGATATTTCCGCCGCTGAAAGCGGCATTGCCTGCCACAATTACATCCGCGCCCGCCTTCAGCACTGTCTTCAGCGTGGAAGCGTTGACGCCGCCGTCCACCTCCAGGTAGGTGGAAAGCCCCTTCTTTGTCAGATACTGTCTTGCCTTTTCAATCTTGGCGGTACAGTGCTCCAGATAGGTCTGCGCCCCGAACCCGGGCTGTACGCTCATGATCAGCAGAAGCTCCACTTGATCCGCGTACTTTAAGATCTCCTCCACGCCCGTATCCGGGCTGCACACTACGCCGGCCTTACAGCCCAGAGAGTGTATTTTGTCAATCGTCTCCCTCACCCGGTCAGTCGCCTCCACATGGAAGCTGATCAGGTTGGCTCCCGCTTCCACAAACTGCTTTACAAAGCGGATGGGCTCCACAATCATCAGATGTACATCAAAAAACAAATCCGTTTTCTTTCGTATTGATTTGATGACAGGTGCTCCGAACGAAATATTTTCCACAAACTGTCCATCCATCACGTCAAGATGCACCCACTTAACGTCTGCCTCCTTCAGCTGCTGCAGCTCCTCCTCTATATCCGAGAAGTCACAGGCTAACAGGGACGGGGACAAAATATATTCCATAGCTTTCCCCCTGGTATCACAGGTCTTATCCGCCTGCTTTTCAACGCAACAGGGCAGGGGAGCTTCCTCCCCGCCCTTATGCTTTCTTGTAAAATTGAATCCCGTACGTGTACCATACTATATCATCCGCCCTTCAATTGTCAATGGAAAAATAGCCATTTCCCCAGCAGATGAGGTGGATTCACAAGTATTATAGCGGAAAATTCTCCACCGCGGCCCTCTCAATGGCCAGCCCTCTGACATAATCCGCGATAAAGGCGTCAAAGCCCTGTACGTCCTCCTGATCCGGCTCCATCACAGAGCCCTCCGCTCCCGCAAATACCTGTGTTTCCAGATAATCCGCCAGCGGCATCCGGCTGCCCTTCACCATATAGGCCGCCAGCAGCGCCATGCCCCAGGGACCGCCCTCTCCGGCAGTCTCCATCACTGCCACCGGAGCGCCCACGGCCGCCGCCATAAACTTCTGCGCCACGCCTTCGGTTTTAAACAGGCCGCCGTGGCCCAGCATAGAATCCACCTTCACACCCTCTTCCTTCAGCAGGATATCCAGTCCCACCTTCAGGGTGGCCGCCGCGGAATACAGATTGGCCCGCATGAAATTGGCAAGTGTAAATTTGCTGTCCGGCCGGCGCACCAGCAGGGGACGTCCCTCGTCAAAGGCGGTCACGCCCTCCCCGGAATAATAATTGTAGGCCAGAACGCCGCCACAGTCCGGTTCTCCCTCCAGCGCCTTCCGGTAAAGAGTGCCGTAAAGCGTATTCATGTCCACGTCAACGCCCAGGCTCTCCGCGAACTGCCTGAAAATACCGACCCAGGCATTCAGATCCGAGGTACAGTTATTGCAGTGCACCATGGCCACCAGCTTTCCATCCGGCGTGGTCACCAGATCCAGCTCCCTGTGTACCTTCTTAAGCTCTTTCTCCAGCACAACCATGGCAAAGATGGAGGTTCCCGCGGAAATATTGCCGGTGCGCGCCTTCACGCTGTTGGTGGCCGCCATGCCGGTACCCGCGTCGCCCTCCGGCGGACACACCGGGATTCCCGCCTGTAGACTCCCACTCGGATCTAAGAACCTCGCGCCCTCCTCCGTCAGCACGCCGCCGCTCTCACCGGCGCACAGCACCTTCGGGAAAATATCCTGAAGGGTCCAGGGCATGTCCTGGGACGCCGCGATCTGATTAAAGGCGGATACCATTTTGGCATCGAACTGCTTTGTCTTCGTGTCAATGGGGAACATGCCGGAGGCCTCGCCCACGCCCAGCACCTTTTCCCCGGTCAGCAGCCAGTGGATATAGCCCGCCAGCGTGGTCTGAAAACAGATATCCTTCACATGAGGCTCCCTGTTCAGCATCGCCTGATATAAATGGGCAATACTCCAGCGCTGGGGGATATTATACTGAAATAACTCCGTCAGTTTCCCGGCCGCCTCCTCGGTGATGGTGTTGCGCCAGGTCCTGAACGGCACCAGAAGCTCATCATTTTTGTCAAAAACAAGGTAGCCGTGCATCATGGCGCTGACGCCCATGGCCGCCATCCGGGTCAGCTCCACCCCATATTTCTCCAGCACATTCCTTTTCAGGTCAGCATACGCGTCCTGCACGCCAGAGCGCACCGCCTCCAGCGAATAAGTCCATATCCCGTCCACCAGCTGATTTTCCCATTCGTGCTCCCCCTGCGCGAGGGGGGCATGATCCGGCCCGATTTACACCGCCGTAATCCTTGTGGAGCCCAGCTCCATCCCGAGAATTGCCTGTCCGTCGGCAATCACTCTTCCAATTTCCTCCCGCGTTAATTTCATGGCTGCTCCTTTCGTTTCACGCATTTTTTTCATTATAGCACATACCAATGAAATATTGATATAAATTTTCTATTGAAATTTCAATCCATGACTGTGAACAGCAGCAATCCATGCCCATTATTGAGAGCGGTTATTGAAAGCATTAAAAACGGTCCGCATAAAAAGCGCATTAAATGCATTTAATGCGGTTCATTTAATGCGGTTCGCGATTTCGTCTTGCATGAACGGACATTTACAGATATAATAATTGGAATTTATCAATGAAAAACAGGTGAAAAATGATACCGGAAATCTCCATTCTTCTTATCGCTGCCGCCATCCCTGCCCTGTGCGGCCTTATTTTCATAATATACAGAAAAAGAAAGCGCCGCCCCGGTCCGCTGGACGAAATGGAAGGACATGAATTTGAAGACTACTGTGCTCAGCTCTTACGCGCAAAGGGCTTTCAGGAGGTGCGCGTGACAAAGGGCAGCCGGGACTTCGGGCTGGACATTCTGGCGGAGAAGGACGGCGTCAGCTACGGCATTCAGTGCAAGCACTATGCCTCCCCTGTCGGCGTAAAGGCCGTCCAGGAAACTTACGCGGGCAGGGATTTTTACGACTGCATGGTGGGCGTTGTCATGACCAACCAGTATTTCACACAGCCCGCGGTGGAGGCTGCCCGGAAATTAAAGATTCTTCTCTGGGACCGGGGTTATCTGGAGGAAATGCTGGAGGAAGCGGAGAGCGGCTGAATGCAGCTATTCTCATATCAGACCCTGTAAAAGCGCTCTCCCATACACCGCGAATGTGCCCAGGCCACAAACCCGGGCCTGTCAGAAGTCCTGCTCCAGTCTTTCTCTCAGGGAGGCAAAATCCGCCGGCCCAGTGGACAGCAGCCACCGATGGAATTCCATCTCCGTGGACACCGCCCCGCCTTCAAGCGCAAGCTCCTTTAACTCCAGAATTTCCAGATAGCCCACATAATATTTGGGATAATTCGCGGGCGCGTTACAGATGGCCTCATAAACCGCGCTGATGTTGCCGCTGCCAAAGCCCAGGCTCTCTAAAAGCTTCTGCGCCTGCGCCATCGTTGCCCCGTCATAATGAATGAAAATATCCAGAATGGAGCAGAGGCACAGCTGCAATTCCCGGTTCAGCTGCGCCGCCCGGACAGTATCCTCATAGCCCTCTCCGCAGGCCTCCGCCATCAGCTCCGCAGCATACTGACAGGCGCAGGATTCCGCGTAAAGCCCCCAGCCTTCGGTATATCCCCCAAAATACAGAATCTGGCGGATGAAAGGCGCCTCCCTCTGCGCCAGCGCGTTCTGACTGTATACCGTCTGGTAAAGATGGCCGGGGAAGCCCTCGTGGGCCAGCGTCGTGTACAGACTCAGGCCCTCATATCCATTGCTCTGGTTAATGTAAATCGTATGCTCCTGATTCTGATCCACCGGCGGAGTCAGATAAAAGGCCGGAGCCATCATTTCCTCCAGACCGGGATCCACAGGCTTGAGTGTAACAGCCTGTGAGCTGTCAGCCTCCGCAGCATCTCCGGCCCCGGATTCTGAGAGCGTGGGAAAATCCTCCCCCATACGCCGGTACAGATCCTCCAGCATATCCGCCTCCCGCTCAATAGGAAAATCATATTCTGAAATGACATTCCCGTCAGTGATCAGCTCCTTATACTCCGCATACAGCTCCTCAAATCTTTCATAAAGCAGCTCCTTGATTTCCCCCACCGACCGGTCTGAGCCGGTGGCGTCCTCCAGTAAAAGCGCGTAATAATCCGCTCCGCCCGGATATCCGGAAAGACCCGTCAGCTCATCCGCCCCGGGAATTTCCCGCAGACCCTCCGCAAGCTTTTGATACGCCAGCGCCAGTTCCATCAGCAGCTCTTCGTTCCTCGCCGCCAGCTCCTCTATTTCCTCATCTGTCAGCTCTGTTTCTCCATCCGGTTTTTCCACCCCGTTTCGATCCGCCGGTTCCGTCTTCTCCTCGTCTTCAATCTCCCAGCTCTTTCGCAAATCCTCCAGTCTGTCCGCGAAGGTAGTCTGTAAAAAATGGGAGCCCGCGGCCAGCTGCTCCTCATTCAGGACGCTTTCGCACTGATCCGCCGCCGTCTTCAGATTTTCCTCATACTGCAAAATCCCATGCTCCGCCTGAAGCTCTGTATATTTCTGAAGTACCTTAAAATAATCGTGAAGCTGGGAAAGCAGCGTCAGATAATTCTCCACATCCTCCCGGCTTCGGAACGTATACTCCGCCAGCAGAACCGGCAGCTGAATGTGGGCGCCGTCGGAAGGGGAAAGCGGATTTTCATAATACAAATATTCACTCAGCTGACCCTCCAGGGCAAAATACCGGTACAGCAGCCGCCAGGTAAACGCCTCCTCCCCGGTCAGGCTGTCCGGGTCATATTCATTCAGGCGGGCCTGATATTCCTGCCAGACATTACCACTCTTTTCATAGGTCTCCTGATCAAAGCTCAGCAGTGTCGTGGAAAGCCCACCATACCCCATGCTCTCCGGGTCCGCAAGCGTATAATGCAGCTTCAGAGGATTATTGCTCAGACTGCTCTTCGCCAGGTTTTCACAAAACGCGGAGAAAGAATTTCGTCCGGCAAAATAAAAGACGCCTGCTCCAAGCGCCAGAACCAGCGCCAGCAGCAGAAGCCCCATGATCCATTTTCTTTTTTTATTGTTCACCAGTTCCATAATTTCCCGCACACCACGCCATTAATACAGGATATGCGGTGATAAATTCAAAAATTCATCCCATGGCCGCCGCCAGAAATACGCTGGCCGCCACCCCCGCGAAGGTGGCAAAGAGCGCTCCGGGCAGGGTATATCT
>JAJQCU010000198.1:736-8566 GCA_021202575.1 Lachnospiraceae bacterium | reverse complement strand
CGGGCGCCACGCCCAAGAAGACTCGTGTGGCGCTGGTAAATGATTTTAATAGCGGGGTTGTCCCGGTGTTCCTGATTTCCCTGAAGGCCGGGGGTGTGGGCTTAAATCTGACGGGGGCGGATGTGGTCATCCACTATGATCCCTGGTGGAACGTGGCGGCGCAAAATCAGGCCACCGACCGCGCCCACCGCATTGGCCAGACGAAAAAGGTGACGGTTTTTAAGCTGATCGCCAAGGGCTCCATCGAGGAAAAGATTTTAAAGCTCCAGGAGGACAAGCGGGAGCTGGCCGACCAGGTCATCAGCGGCGAGACCGGGCAGCTCGGCGGCATGACCAGGGAGGAGCTCTTAGGGCTGCTGGAGGTGTAGAGGGCAGGAAATATTGCCGGAGAAATCGGCAAAATAATACTTTACACATATAAAAAATGCACTTATAATGATAGCTGACCGGAAGCGGTTCCATTGAGAAATCAGTAACTGAAGAAAACCCTTTGACAGAACTTACGAAGAAATTTCCGGGAAAAGTGTACGGATGATGGTAAAAAGGCGGTGAAAGGATGGAAGCATCAGGTATGACACTGGACGAACTGAAACAGGTCACTATTGATTACTATGTGAATTTACAGAGGATAAAAAAAGCGGATACGGGCAACAATCCTGAACTGGAATATCAGCTGAGGGTCTACAGAAACAAGCTGTCCGCGCTTAGGATTCCGGCTGAACAATACGAGATGTAGCAGCGGGAAAAGTACAAAAGAAGACTGAATGAAAAGGTACAGAGAGGACACGAAGAAGCGTCCCCGCTGTACCTTTTGTGCTATCCGGAGAAAGGAACAGATTATGGCGGCATTTGAGAGAATATTGAGCGGACATAAAGGCCTGGATGAGGCGCTGGACAATATCCGGCTGGGAGATAACGTGGTGTGGCAGGTGACCCGGCTGGAGGATTTTAAATACTTCATGGAGCGGTTTGTGAAGCAGGCCATCGCGGACGGAAGGAACCTGATTTATATGCGGTTTGCCAGTCATGAGCCGTTGCTGGAGCCTCAGCCGGGGCTGAAAATCTGTGAGTTTGACCCGGACCAGGGCTTTGAGACCTTTACCGTGGAGATTCACAACCGTATTGCTGAGGAGGGCTATGACGCGTTTTATGTCTTTGACAGCTTGTCTTCCTTACAGTCGGTGTGGTATACGGACCTGATGATGGGCAATTTTTTCCGGCTGACCTGTCCCTTCCTGTTTGAACTGGATACGGTGGCCTATTTCCCGCTGCTGCGGGGGCGGCATTCCTACAGCGCGGTGGCCAAAATCCGGGACACCACCCAGCTTTTGCTGGACGTCCACAGCGCGGACCGGCTCTATGTCCATCCTCTGAAGGTATGGAACCGGTATCTGCCCGAGATGTTTCTCCCTCATGCCTGTTCCATGGAGGATGACAGCTGTGTCGCTTTGGGAGGCGGCGTTCCCATGAGCCGGTATTATCGGATTATGGAGGAGGTGAACGCCAAAAGCCAGGATCAGAATTTGGACAGCCACGATCGCTTTTTCGCCCTGGCGAGGCTGGAATATCAGCGGGGAAATTTCAGTGAGGAGACGGAGAATCTGATCATTGAGAGCACCATGACGAAGGACAAGCGGCTTCATGAGCGGATCCGGGAATATTTTGAGCCGAAGGATTATTTCGTGCTGCGGGACCGGATGGTGGGCAGCGGCTCCATCGGGGGCAAGGCCTGCGGCATGCTGTTAGCCAGGCGGATTGTGGAGAAGCGGCTGCCGGAGTACGCAATGTATACGGAGCCCCATGATTCTTACTACATCGGCTCAGATGTTTTTTACACCTTTATTGTGATGAACAACTGCTGGGATATCCGGCTGGCGCAGCGGACCAAAGAGGGATATTTTTCCGAGGCGGAAAATCTGCAGAAGGCTCTTCTGTCGGGCACCTTCCCGGACGATATCCGGGAGAAATTCCGCACCATGCTGGAATATTTCGGCGCCTCTCCCATCATTGTGCGCTCCTCCAGCTTCCTGGAGGACGGCTTCAATAACGCCTTCGCGGGGAAATATGAATCGGTATTCTGCGTCAATCAGGGCAGTCCCGAGGAGCGTCTGACCGCCTTTGAGAACGCGGTGCGCAGGGTATACGCCAGCACCATGGATATCTCCGCCCTGGAATACCGCAGGCAGCGGGGGCTGGACAATCAGGATGAGCAGATGGCCATCCTGGTGCAGCGGGTTTCCGGCGCTTTCTGGGGAAAGCTTTTCTTCCCGGCGGCCGCGGGGGTGGGCTACAGCTACAGCGTGTACCGTACCAGCCGGGATATGGATCCGGCGGCGGGACTTCTGCGTATTGTGGCGGGCCTGGGCACCCGGGCGGTGGACCGGCCGGAAAACGATTATCCCAGGCTGGCAAGCCTGGACCGCCCGGCGGTTTCCCTGTACAGCTCTGTGGCGGATAAGCATCGGTATTCCCAGAGAAATATTGACGTGCTGGATATTTCGGAAAATCAGATCAAAACCCTGACCTTTGATTCTGTGATGAACGACCTGCCCATGTGGTACAAAAAGGCGGTGATGGAGCGGGATTACGAGGCGGAAAACGCCCTGGAGCGGATGAACCGGTGGCGACAGGTGTGGTTTGTCAACTGCCAGAAATTATTGAGCAACGAGAAGTTCACCGCCTTTATGCAGAGAATGCTGAAGGTGCTGGATGAGGTCTATGAGAATCCGGTGGACATTGAATATACGGTTAATCTGGACGAGAACGGTGATTTTGTGGTGAATCTTCTGCAGTGCCGTTCCCTGTATACGGGGACGCAGGGCGGGCAGGTGCCGATTCCCGCGCTGCCCCCGGAGGATATTTTCTTTTCTCTAAAGGATTCTTCCATGGGAAACGCGAAGGAATTAAAAATCGACGCGGTTGTCCAGATTGATCCCATCGGTTATTACAATTATCCTTATAATAAGAAGACCAAGGTGGCTGAGGCCGTGCGCCAGATCAACCTGTATTATCAGAAGCAGGGAAGGCATCCCATTCTGATGACACCCGGACGGGTGGGCACCTCCTCCCCGGAGCTGGGCGTGCCGGTGACCTTTGCGGCCATATCCGGCTTTGCCGGTATCTGTGAGATTTCCGACAGCCGGGCGGGATATATGCCGGAGCTGAGCTACGGCAGCCATATGTTCCAGGATCTGGTGGAGGCGGATATTTTTTACAGCGCCGTCTGGAACGATAAGAGAACCCTGGCCTATCGGGAGGATTTTTTCAAGGATCTGCCCAATATGTTTGAGGAGATCTGCCCGGAGTTTGAATCTCTGTTTGAGATGTTTCGGGTGACGGAGCCGGAGGGGCTGTACTACTGGAATGACGTGAAGAGCGGCAGGACGCTTTGCGGAATCACATCAAAAGGGGTGCGTTCAGAGTAAAAGCCGTTGACAGATCTTGTGGAATCATGGTAGGATGTATGAAATGTTAGATTTTTATAACCAGACAGAATCCGTGTAGCGAACTTGTAGCAAAAGATTTTATGAGAGCAGCGTAGAGCCAGGAGAAATCCTGGCTCTGCGTATAGGAGGGAAAGTGGAGAATTACGGGAATATGGGAGAAGAGAGCAGAGAGAAAAAGCGGGACAGAGATGATCGTGGCGGTCATGGAGAACATGGAGGAAGTGAAGACCGCGGCGACCGTGGAGGCCACGGCGGTGGCGGCCCCCATGGCCATGGAGGCGCTCCGGGCCAGATGCTCACGGAGCGCCTGGGCGGCGACGAGGCTGCCATTCTGGTCTTTGTGGGTTCGTTAAACTGTATCCGGCATAAGCCCTATATGCGGATCGGGGAAATGATGCAGGAGGGGAAGGCGGCGATACTGTGCCCGTCCATGAGCGATTTTTCCAGCGGGCGGTACTTAAATCAGATCGTGGACGCCATTGTGGAACTCTCCAGGGAGCGGGGGACAAAGCATTTCGTGCTGACCTATGGCTGTCAGTGGGTGATTCTGTCCACGGACGGGGATCTGATTGTCGGGAGACTGAAAAGGGAGTATGATATAGATGTGAGGCTGTGGGAGGATTCACACCTGGAGTTCGGGGATCATGAGTAGGAGATTGGTGATATGAAAAGATTATGGAAGGTAATACCGCCCTGCCTGTCGGATGTGCTGGGCTTTGAGGCGGTGCTGAATGAGACAGAGGGGTTCGGGATTATCGATGATCCGAGCCGGTATAAACCGATCCGCATGGGACAAGGCGGGAATCCACAGGGTGGCCGCGGTGGCCGTGGAGGAAGGCCGGAGGGCCATGGCCTGGGTCCGGATGGCGGACGTCCTTTTGCAACGCGGGCGGAAAGAGAGACGCATGGCCCGGGCGGCTTTGACCGGGCGGCCGCGATGCGCAGCGTGCGCGTGATGAATTCGGACATCCGCAATGAGGATATTATCACCGGTACGGAGAATAAAGTCATGCAGACCTTTGAGAGAGGGATGGAGCAGTATGTGCCCAATTTTGTACTGCTCTGCTGCGCACCATCCGCCTCTATGATTAACTCCGACCTGGAATATGCCGCGGAGAAAATCACAAAACAGAGCGGCCTGCCGGCCGCGGAGGTGAAAATTGACGGGGATAAGGATTATCTGTATGGTATCGGGACTACGCTGGAGACCCTGGGGAGGATTTTGCTGACGCCGCAGGAGACGATCCCCGGAACGGTCAATCTTCTGGGAGCTAACACGATTGACTGGACTGCGGAAACGGTTGCGTCTGTGGATGAAATGATAGCTGATGCGGGCTGGCGGGTGATTTCTCACTGGGGCACGAAAGAGACGACGGAGAATTTGAAGAAGGCAGCCGCGGCGCAGGTGAACGTGGTTGTCAGCGAGGCGGGGCTGAAGCTGGCACGTTTTATGGAGAGCGAATTCGGCATTCCTTTCTTGGCCGGGGCTCCGTTCGGAAGGAAAAACGCGGAGAAGCTTACAGCAGAATTAAATAAATACAAAAACGCGGAATTTTATGCAAAAAATGGGGAAAACCAAGCGTGGGACGAAGAGCAGGAGGTGCCTGATACATGGCCGGATTTGTCTGCAAAAAATACGGCTGCATTCAGGGAATCCGGCCAGAGTGGTGCAGCAGTCAACGCCACAGCCTGTGCAACAGCATCAGCAGAGACATCCGCAACCCCGGAAATCCTTATCGTGGGAGAGCAGTTTATCGCCAACGCGGTCCGCGAAAGTTTACTTGCGCAAGGGCAGAGCAATATCCGGGTTCTCAGCTTCTATGACATGGACCGCGCTTATATGCTCCCGGGCGATAAAAAACTGACCGGGGAGGATGATTTCGCGGCACAGGCCAATGCGGATTCTGTGCGGATGATTATCGCTGACCTGGACTGCAGGCCGTTGGTCAGAGGAGAGGTTCAGTATATCGGCTTTCCTGATGGAGGCAGCTTCTCGCCCGTGAACCCAACGGAGAATTTTAATATGACTGGCGCTCTGCTGGACCAGTGGCTGAATGAGAGAATTTCGGACGGTGGGAACACGAAGGGAATATATGTATGACCAGTCATGAAGAAAAGGAGAGCAATACATAGATGAGACAAATTGCAATCTACGGCAAGGGCGGCATCGGGAAGTCCACCACATCCCAGAACATCGCGGCCGCGCTGACGGAAATGAATAAAAAGCTGATGATTGTGGGCTGCGACCCCAAAGCGGATTCCACCCGCCTGATTTTGCACGGCCATGTCAGGCAGACGGTCCTTGATACCATGCGGGAAAAGGATGAGGATGAGGTGGAACTGGGTGATTTCCTCTATACGGGCTTTCATGATATCAAAGCGGTAGAGTCCGGCGGACCGGAACCGGGCGTGGGCTGTGCCGGCCGCGGCATTGTGACTGCTATTAATCTGCTGGAGAATCTGGGCGCGTATTCCCCGGATCTGGACTATGTCCTCTATGATGTGCTGGGCGATGTGGTCTGCGGCGGTTTCGCCATGCCCATCCGGGAGGGCAAGGCGAAGGAAATCTACATCGTCTGCTCCGGTGAGATGATGAGCCTGTACGCTGCCAACAATATCTGCCGGGGCATCCGCCGTTATGCCGAAAGTGGGAAAACCAAGCTGGGCGGCATCATCTGCAACTCTCGCATGGTGGACAGTGAGCGGGAGTTGGTGACGGAATTCGCGCAGAAGCTGAACACGCAGCTCATTTATTTTATCCCCCGGGATAATATTGTCCAGCGTGCCGAGCTGCGCCGCCAGACGGTCTTAGAATACGCGCCGGACTCAAAACAGGCTGATGAGTACCGCGCCCTGGCCCTCGCCATTGACACAAATGAAGGCTTCTCTGTGCCCACGCCGGTTTCCAATGAGGAGCTGGAGGAGCTTTTATTAAAATATGTCCCGGTGGCGGAGTGACGGATTTTTACCGGGAAATTTTGGAAATTTTCAAAAAGTGCTTGCATAATCCTTCAAAATGTGTATAATGATTTATGCGCCACGTGGAACGGCGCTTATCAGATAGCGCTATCGCCAAACGGTAAGGCAACGGACTCTGACTCCGTCATTTTCCAGGTTCGAATCCTGGTAGCGCTGCGAAAAGGACCCCGGAGGAAATCCTCCGGGGTGTTTTTGCGCCTAAAAGAAAGGATTCTTCTGAAGACGTAACAAAATTGTAACAATTTCGGAAACGGTATTGAGTTTTTGAGACCGGGAGGTTATAATAGTCGGCAGGGCGCAAAAAAAAGAAGGAAGGGAGATACATGTATCAGTTTGAGAGCCGGATCAGGTATAGTGAGCTGCATGAGGACGGTCTTCTGGCGGTGCCGAAGATCGTAGATTATTTTCAGGACTGTTCCATCTTTCAGTCGGAAAGCCTGGGAGTGGGACTTGATTATCTGACGGAGAGAAAGATCGCGTGGATTTTGTCCTTCTGGCAGATACAGATTCTGAGAAGGCCGGGCATCGGGGAGAGGGTGACGGTCGGTACCTTTCCCTATGAGTTTAAGGGCTTTCTGGGGATGCGTAATTTCCTGATGAAGGATGAGGCGGGGCGGATGCTGGTGCAGGCCAATTCCATATGGTCGCTGCTGGATACGGAGCGGTTCAGGCCGGTCAGACCCGGGAAGGAGATGATGGCCGCTTATACGCTGGAGGAGCGGCTTCCCATGGAGTACGCGGCCAGGAAGCTTGTCATGGAGGAGGGCGGCGAACGGCTGGCCCCCATACAGATTACGCCGGATTTTCAGGATACCAACCGTCATGTGAATAACGCCAGATATGTGACCATTGCCATGGACGCGCTGGAAATGATGGGGGAGTACCCGCAGGTAAGAGAGCTTTGGATCGAGTACAAGGGACAGGCCCACAAAGGCGATCTGGTGTACCCGGTGATGCTCAGAACCGCGGAGGGGTATCAGATGAAGCTGGAAAATGAGCAGGGAACAGGTTTGATCAATATGCACATCATGACCGCTCCGGACGGGAGCGGAAGCTGAATGGCCGCCGGAAATACAGCGGAGGATGGGCGCGGGCGTGAAGAACCTGCCGCTCAGGTACTGACACAGGAGTAATTATGATTCGTTTAGGAGAAATGCAGACGCTCAAAATCGCCCGCAGGGTGGATTTTGGCGTATATTTGTCAGAGGAGGACGGTACGGAGGAGGTGCTTCTTCCCAATAAATATGTGCCGGAGGGAAAGCAGGCCGGTGATGAGGTGGTGGTTTTTGTCTACAAGGACAGCCAGGATCGGCAGATTGCCACCACCCTGACGCCGAAGCTTTGCCTGGGCCAGGTCGCCAGGCTGAAGGTGGTACAGGTCGGGAAGATCGGCGCGTTTCTGGAC
>JAJQCU010000198.1:385-726 GCA_021202575.1 Lachnospiraceae bacterium | reverse complement strand
TTTCTGGACTGGGGGCTGGAAAAGGATCTTCTTTTGCCTTACCGGCAGCAGAAGCGCAGGGTAAAAGAGGGCGAAGAGGTGCTGGTGTCCATGTACATAGACAAGAGCGGCAGGCTTTGCGCCACGATGAACGTGTACCGGGAGCTGTCCACGGAAAGCCCCTATCAGAAGGAGGATCAGGTCACCGGCACGGTATATGAGATCAGCGACAATTTCGGTGCTTTTGTGGCGGTGGACGATCGGTATTCGGGACTGATTCCCCAAAAGGAGCTGTACGGCAGAGAGCTTTCCATAGGAGATCAGGTGGAGGCCAGAGTCATCCGCGTCAAGGAGGACGGCAA
>JAJQCU010000198.1:0-375 GCA_021202575.1 Lachnospiraceae bacterium | reverse complement strand
CTTCAGATTGGCGAGGATGGGGAGAAGATTCTTGCGCTGATCGACAGCTTCGGAGGCGGCCTGCCGTTCAACGACAAGGCTTCCCCGGAGGTAATCCGCAGGGAGACCGGCATGAGCAAGAATGAGTTTAAGCGGGCGGTGGGTCATCTTTTAAAAGAAAAAAAGATTATTCTCACCGAAAAAGGAATTCACAGGGCCTGAGACAGCGGCCGGAAGAGTATAAAGAAAAATTGTCAAATAAAAATCGTTATTTCTAACAAAAAAGTGTTGATTTTTTTGCGCATTTTGTGTAGATTTGAATCTATAAAGTAACTATTCACTAATAGTATTGTGCCGGGCCGGCGCCAAACATCACATCAAAAGAAAAAGAACGAG
>JAJQCU010000334.1 GCA_021202575.1 Lachnospiraceae bacterium | reverse complement strand
GGTGAATGAATCCGCTTGCAGAGATGGAGGGCAGTATGAAAATTCTGATTTACGGCGCGGGCGTCATCGGGTGTGAGCTTGCGCATATGCTTTGCAAAAAGAATGACGTTACCCTTGCTTTGTGACTACCACTTTGTTTACCCCAATCCTAACAAACTCAGCAACTTTTGCCAAAAGGTCAGATTTTCCTCTGCTTCAATCATTTCTTCAGCTTCTTCCATCTGAATTGCATCAGTTTGCATGACAAACGGCACCGACTATACATTAGTGTTTTTTGCGGACACAAAGGATGTTACTTCACCGCTTCCGGTCAGGCTTTCCAGCAGTTCGTCAATTTTATCTTCAATCTCTGTATCCATGCCATCCGTCTCTGTTCGCAGCTCATCAGTGCCATCCTTTAATTCAGAAGTACCGTCATACAGATCAGCAATACCATCTACTAACTCAGCCACGCCATCGCTGAGTTTCCCGGTGCCGTCGGTCAATGTACCAGTGGCATCATACAACTCCAGAATCCCATTCAATAAATCTACAGTACCACTGTACAGGGTACTGCTGCCGGAAACCAGGGCTGCACTGCCAGAAGCCAGGCTGGACGCCTCGTCTGAGACCTGGCTATACCCCGCTACTATTTGAGCCACTCCATCTGTGTAAGCATTCAGGCCGCTGTCCAACTTAGAATAGGCGTCTGCCAGAGCGTTCACTGCATCTTTCAGGTTGGTCATTTCATATAACAGTTCCGTCAGTGTGCTTGCCAGGGTGTTGATTGCGGCATCAAATTGATCATAGCTATCCTTTAGGGCAGCCGCCCCGCTTGCCAATTCTGCTGCTCCTTCATTGAGAGCGCCTAGGTAGGATTCCATGCCTCCGATTGCCGCAATGTTTTCATTCAAAAGCGTTTGCAGTTCCCCCGCCAGCTCTACATACTCGTCAATCATAGCAGTGTATTCACTGACGTCGATCCCCATTGCAGACAACACAGTGGCATATTGATTCAACTTGTTCTCAATGGAAGTGGCTTGCTCTACAGCACTTTCAAGAGACGAAACAGCCGTTGTATTCCCGAACAACAGCTCATCAATATCCAGCCCATTTGACGCCATGATTGCCTTATAGCTTTCATAGCTGATACTGCTCTCCAGGGTTTGTGCGGCACTGGACAAGTCGGCGATGCCCTGTTTCAATTCAGAAGAGGCTGCCACCAGTTTCTCAACCTCCCCAGCAGATGAGGAGACACTACTCAGCGCCGACTGTAGCTGCTGGAGGGCTGCTTTGATTTGAGCGGAGCCGTCTGTCAAATCATCAGACTGAGCGTCCAGTGCGTCCAGCCCGGCCTGGATTTGAGCGATACCGCTGTTAAGATACTGTACCCCCGCATCCAACGACGCCGCGCCATCCGCAAGGTCTGCCGCGCCGGAGGCAACTGAACTTCCCCCATCCGCCAGGGAACCGGCGCCATCCGATAACTGCGCTGCTCCATCGGCCAGTTCATCCACGCCGTCCGCCAGATCCCCCTGGGCGGCGTCCTGTAGTTCCTCTACCCCGTTTTTCACCTCGCCTGTGCCATCGTCAATTTGCACGATGGCATCCAGCAGGTCGGTGATTTGTTCCAGCAGTTCCTCGTCATCTACATCAATGCTCAGATTGAGCTGAATGCCGTTGAGAGAGACGGCGTCCATCTCAAAATCGGTCACATCGGCTGAGATAGTTGTCTCAATGCCCTCGCCCGGTAAAATAATATAACTCAGCTGCTTGTCACTGCCCACGTTGGCGATGCTGGCATCCGCAGCCTGAATATTGCTGCAAAGATTTGTATCCATGGTAAAGCTCACCTGAACAGCATAGTTATCGAAGAAGCTGCCATCACAGGCTGTGTTCTCCTCTACAGAAAACCGGATCTCCAGCGCACCGCTTT
Organism: Lachnospiraceae bacterium; assembly: GCA_021202575.1. Classification (GTDB taxonomy): domain Bacteria; phylum Bacillota; class Clostridia; order Lachnospirales; family Lachnospiraceae; genus RGIG6307. The sequence continues at coordinate 6,689 of JAJQCU010000334.1, read as the reverse complement.
CACCGGCAATTTCATCGGCAGTGTACTCCACGCCATCCAGAAAGTAACGGATCGACACAATCCACGGGATTTCCACGTCAGACAGTTCTCCCTGGTAATAAACTTTATCCACACATTTTCCGGGATTCAGCTTCGCCGCGACTGTTAAGAGATCATGCGAAAACAAGGTTACGAAGAACCGACCGGCACAGCCAGAATTACTTTAGCGTATAATCTGCCATGCGATTATGTCCTTCATACGGTGGGGCCGATTGTCAGTAATGAACTGACAAAAATGCACGAAGAGCAGCTTGCCGCCTGTTATTTGGCCTGCCTGAAGTTAGCGGATCAACGTGAGGTTACGTCCATCGCATTCTGCTGTATCTCCACAGGTGTATTTCGTTTTCCTAATGAGCGTGCGGCTGAGATCGCAGTTCAAACAGTAAAGAAATACAAAGACAGAGCCGGCTATTTTTATTATACGGAGGTTTTGCTTATGGATGACATTAATACTAAGACTCAGGAAGTACCCTATATCAAGCGCACCATTGATGGACGCACCTACACGGTCAAGATACACTTCAACGCCGAGACAGGAGCCATGTTTGGCATCTGATTTGCATAAGATGTTAGTCGGTAAACGGGTCGTTATAGGTCAGAACCATATATTTCTGGCCCTGCAATATGGGGCCACTTGAAAACCGTATTTGAGTCAGTGACCCAAATACGGACTAACACCTTGCATAATCATGTTTGAATGCCTGTATGCGTGGAACCACATAACGGGGGTTGAAAACAAATAAACAAGCATTGTTTGTGAAACCCAAAATAAGCTTGATCACTAATGTCCGGAAGGCTTCTGGCTCAGCATATTATGCTCCTGAAAAATATCTGCATGTGCGAGAGTGAAGAAATTGATGAGAAGAGGGATTATCGCTAACCAGATTGCTTTTTCCTGAAACAGAGCGCAAAAAGCAGTTAGGATTAAGCCGCCAGCCAAGAAAGCGCATACCATAGAAAAATGAGCTGCTCCGCGTTTTAAGACATGGACGTCTTTATGTTTGGCAGCTCTGGCTAATGAGATGCCGATTTGTCTGATATGGTTTGTACAGAAAGTCGTTGCCATCGGAATGCCTTCTGCCTGACGGAACGTATTATATTGCATAGAGCAGATAAAATTGATAATAACCTGAACGAGCCGGTTGGGCGCGGAAAGCGGAATAAAACCGATTATCAAAAGAGTAAAAATTTCGAATCCTACGAGATAAGTATCCCATCGTAGCAATCCTATCTTCTTGAGCGGGTTTGGAAGAAATTCCGATACAAACGCTCCACTTATGTATGCAGAAATGGGAATCAGATAATACAGACCTTCTTTTATCTGTCCTTTCCCGAAAGCCATTGACATTAACACAACATTTGCGGTTTGCGCGTTACAGAATACGCCGCCTCTCAAATTATAAGTATATGCGCCCATCATACCAGCGCTGATCATCAGTAACAGAAAAACGCCCTTGCGCTCGCAAGTAAGATACCGGGCGTGGTATTGTTCGTTTTCTTTATCCATCACACATATGCCTCCAACTTTTCGCAGCCATTATATATCTAAAAGAAAGCGAGGTCAAGAATTAGCTTGCGATTAACACATAGTGGAAATCGTCGATACTACTGAGTCAGAAACAAGTAATTTCAATCTTCTGCTAATCGTTCTGCTGATCGTTGTTCTTGCAGCGGGCGGCGGGTTCTTCGCTTACACCAAGCTGAAAGGAAATAAGGCCGAGGAAGCAAGGCCTGATCCGGATGCCGATTATGAGTATGAGGACGATGGAGAAGACGGATACGAACTCCCTGATGCCTATGCAGATGATTCTGATACGGGACTATTCTGACGAAGAAGACAGCGGCTTCGAAGATGATGAACCGGTGTAAGCCGGTACGGATGGGCGTAAGCCTAGGCAGCCTTCGGGCTGTCCTACATAGAAAATACTGAGATTTCTTCTTGTTTGGTATGTGACAGACTGATATAATGAAGCATGAATAACGCGAGAAATTGGAATATGATTGGAGAACCATGATTATCATACGAAATGAAAAACCGGATGAATACCGGGAAACGGAAAATGTAATTCGGGAAGCCTTCTGGAATCACTATACACCAGGATGCAATGACCATTATCTCATCCATATCATGCGAGACTGCCCTGCGTTTATCCCGGAGCTTGACCTTGTCGCTGTTGATGGCACCAGAATAGTCGGAAGCGTAATGTCTCTGAAATCGTATATAAAGGGAGACGATAGATCAGTATTTGATGTCGTATCTCTCGGACCGATTGGTGTCCTGCCGGATTCTCAAAAAAAGGGAATTGGCGGGAAAATGATTGCAAGGTCAAAAGAAATTGCAAAGCAGCTTGGATATCGTGCGGTTTTGCTTTGCGGCGATCCTGATTATTATACCCGGCAGGGGTTTGTCGCTGCTCAAGTCTATGATATTCGCAACAGTGAAAATATGTATGCGGACGCACTTCATGTCTGCGAGCTTTACGAAGATGCGCTTCCTGGAGTAAGCGGGCGGTATTATGAAGATGAAATTTATGATGTTGATGCGGAAGAAGCGGAACGATTCGACAAATCATTTCCGCCCAAAGAAATTGTGAAAGGGACTCCAGCGCAATACAAATATGAAAGTATGGTTCACAGAGTGAAAGCCCCTTGCTGAGAGCCTGGAAGGTTGGATTCTCCGGAGCAAAGCCGATCAAAAATTGGGATATAGAGGTGATCTGATGAATAAAGAAATCAGAAGAAAAGACAGAGCTGTTACTGATATCAGTCAGATAATCAAAATAATTGACCAGGCTAAAATTTTGCACCTGGGTTTAATCGACAGCGGATTCCCTTATATTGTTCCGCTTCATTATGGGTATGAGTATGACAGCAATGAGGATATGTTCGTTTTTTATATGCATGGCGCAAAAGCCGGACGCAAAATTGATCTGATCAGGAACAATTCCAATGCCTGTATTGAGCTTGAAACAGATATTGAACTTGATCCTGCTGACGATATTCCATGTCAATATGGCTCCTTCTACTCTTCTGTGATTGGGCAGGGCTATGCATCAATGGTTGATGATTTAGAAGAGAAAAGGCGGGCATTAAATTTATTGATGGAAAACCAAACAGGAAAAACTTTTGAGTTCACTGAGAAAATGGCGGCGGCTGTCGCTGTGATTAAGGTGGAAATCAGGGAATATACAGCAAAAGCCAAAGTTAAAATGGCACAGTAACGTTCAGGTTCATTGTGGGAACCATCAACTATGTTTGGCCGGTTGCGCTGGTCGTGTTATCCAATGTGCTTTATCAAATATGTGCAAAGTCATTGCCGGAGGGGATGAATCCCTTTGCCTCGCTGACGATTACTTATTTTGTTGGCACTGTATTTTCCTTTATACTGTATTTTGTGATGAGCAAAAGCGGAAATATTTTAAATGAGTATAGTAAAATGAATGCCGCACCATTTGTTTTAGGTATTGTACTGGTTGGCTTAGAAGTAGGGTTTCTGTATGCATACAGAAATGGATGGCAGGTAAGTACCCTTTCTATAGTGCAGAGTGCATTTCTTGCAGTCGCTCTTATTTTCGTGGGATGGCTTGGCTATCATGAAGCACTGACCTGGAACAAGATCCTGGGAGTTGGTATTTGCCTGATTGGCCTGTACTTCGTAAATATGAACTGATCCAGTTTATTGATGAAGTGAAATAATCAATTCAGCTTATAAGAGAAATTTGAATGGCAAAGAAGATGATAGCTGTTGTTCCTTTGTGGGATGATGAAAAAGAAAGTATCTGGATGCTGCCTGGGTATATGAATGGTATAAAAGAGGCTGACGCTGTTCCGCTTGAATCAAAAGCAGGTTTTGCAGGGAAATACTATGGAGGGCAGCTACGATGAAAATTGCTATGGCACAGATGTCCATGTCTGAAAATATGGATGAGAATTGGACAAAGATACTGGCCAGCTGTAATGCTGCCTCCGACTGTGATCTGATCTTTTTTCCGGAGATACAGTTTTCTCCGTTTTTCCCGCAGTATGAAAAGAGAAACGTGGATCAATATAAAATGACTCTGGAGCATAGATATATTAAGCGGTTGTGTGACATAAGCCGTCAGCACCGCCTATATATCTCTCCCAATCTTTACCTTGAGGAAAACGGAAAGTGCTATGATGCTTCCCTGTGGATTGATGCAAACGGGCGGCTGGCGGATGCAGCAAAAATGGTGCATGTCGTTCAGGCACCGCTCTTTTATGAAAAAGACTATTATACGCCATCAGAGGAAGGCTTCAAAGTATTCAGTACCGAATTTGGAAATGTGGGAATTGTGATCTGCTTTGACAGGCATTTGCCGGAAAGCATCCGGACCTGCGCGCTCAAAGGAGCTGACCTGGTTCTGATTCCTACCGCAAACTGTAAAGACGAGCCAATGGAAATGTTTGAATGGGAGATCCGTGTTCAGGCGATGCAAAATTAAGTATTTATTGCCATGTGCAATCGTGTTGGGCAGGAAGGTTCCATGGATTTTTCAGGTGAATCTATCATTGCAGGACCTGATGGGAGTGTTTTACTGAAGGCAGATGATTCGGAATGCCTGTTGACTTGCGATATTGATCTGGCTGAAACAGCAAACGCACGTCAGAAAAGAAAATATATAGCAGCAAGGCGGCCGGATATGTACTGGTAACTATTGATGAACCGATCTGGCACAACTTCCGGCTTATCGGCGCGGTTGGAGAATGAAATGGACAGGCAGCAGATTTTTGATTATGTAAAGGAAAAATACGGAACATCCCCGGAGTATCTGTGGGCGCGGTATCCGTCCTATGCTGTCCTGCGCCACTCAGATAATGAAAAATGGTATGGCATTGTGATGGATGTCCCAAAGAACAAGCTGGGACTGCAGGGTACGGATGTTGTTGATATCCTGGATGTGAAATGTGATCCGGTGATATATGTTGCTTCGATTGATGTTCAGGGGCTGCTTCCAAAGTCGAGGCTGTATGTTCATCTCTCCGGCGATTGGGATACAGCCAGAAAAGTCGGGCAGCGCCACGGCCGGCCAGTGATTTACAGGGTGCTCAGCGGAAAAATGTCTGATGATGGCATTCCGTTTTATCGGAGCGTCAACGGCGTGTGGCTGACAAAGGCGGTTCCGGTGAAATATCTTAAGAAAATAAATACGAAGGAAACTGGGGTGTAATGCTGGCTTTGCTCCGCGCTCCAATCGAAACAAATACTGTCCGGTCTGTGCAAAGGCAGTACGAAAAGAAAAAGACCGGGAACGGAAATGAAACAAAAGGCACACTGTCCGCATTTAAGGATCCGGATTGTAATGGTGAAGCTTGGTGTTCACTATATTTCTGAAGGTGAAGAAAGCGGTGATGTGATATACGCCTTGTGATTGCGGAAAACCCTTCTGTCGCCCAGAGCATTGCCAGAGTGTTCCAATGAGGATGTGACTAAGGGGTGGCATACCGCTGATGATTATCTGTCCGGCGACGTCCGGGCAAAACTGCAGGCGGCGAGGCTTGCCGCGAAGACGGAACCTGAATATGCCGTCAACGTGGCGGCGCTGGAGAAGGCGCAGCCGAAGGACCTGGACGCTTCAGAGATTGATGTGCGGCTGGGCGCAACCTGGATTGACAAACGCTCTATCCAACAGTTTATGGAACAGACTTTTGATGTGCCGTTTTATATGCGGAGAAGTATCGAAGTAAAATTCTCTCCCTTGACCGCTGAGTGGCAGATCACCGGGAAAACGCTCCCGAACCGGCATGATGTGGCGGCTTATGTGACTTACGGGACAGATCGTGCGAATGCCTACCGGATACTGGTGGAGACACTGAATCTGAAGGATATCCGGATTTATGATACGGTTGAAGACGTTGACGGCAAGCAGAAACGGATTCTGAATTAGAAAGAAACGACGCTTGCCCAGCAGAAACAGCAGGCCATCAAAGATGCGTTTCAGGACTGGGTCTGGAAAGACCCGCGCCGCCGGGAGGATTTATGTCTGAAATATAATGAACTGTTCAACTCCACGAGACCCCGTGAGTATGACGGAAGCCATATCCGATTCGTTAGAATGAATCCGGAAATTACCCTCCGGGAGCACCAGAAAAACGCGATTGCACATGTCCTCTATGGCGGAAATACCCTGCTTGCACATGAGGTGGGCGCGGGCAAGACGTTTGAAATGGCTGCCGCCGCGATGGAGTCAAAACGTCTCGGTCTTTGCCAGAAATCGCTTTTTGTGGTGCCAACCCATTTGACCACACAGTGGGCCAATAAGTTTTTGAGGCTCTATCAAGGGGTGGGAAAATGTACATCCGTTAGTCAAGATGATTCCTGTGGAATGGGAACATGACATTCCTTATGGAATTCTGCACTCCCTTGCCCCATCAAAGACGGTAGAACGATTTCTGACCGCTGCAAAGCAAGCCGCGGCAGATCTGGGATGAGCTATAACCTTTGGGTACATACTGATTAACAAAGCGAGACTTCTTAAGAAGCCTCGTTTTTGTTATGCTCTTATCAGAAACGGAGGAATCAATTATGAACAACTTTATCTATGAAAACAAAACCAGGGTCTATTTCGGCAAGGGTTGTGCAAAGGAATATCTGGTCAGCCTGCTGAAAGGTTACGGAAACAACGTCCTGC
>JAJQCU010000162.1 GCA_021202575.1 Lachnospiraceae bacterium | reverse complement strand
CGCCCGTCCGGATAAAAGTGCTTGACGATGGCCTTGATACTGGTAGATTTGCCGGTGCCGCTGTCGCCATAAAGCAGCACATTGTTGCACTTCCTGCCCTCCACAAAGGCCCGGGTGTTGTCCACCAGCTTCTTTTTGGGCAGCTCGTAGCCGATCAGATCGTCCAGCATTACCTTGTCCATATTGTTGATCGGCAGGAAAGTGACGTCCCCGTCATGATCGCCGGACTGGATGCGGAAGGCTTTATTCAGGCCGAACATTCCCACGCCGTAGTCCTTATAAAAGCCGGTAACGCAGTCAAAAAATTCCTCCTCATCCTTCGTCTCAGCAAGCGCGGCACTCAGCGCCTGCACCTTTTCACTGACGTTTTTATTGTACATCAGCTCTTTTTTGCTGATGGCATGATAATGGGTAATTCTGGAAAAACAGTCAATATGCAGTTTTTTTTCAATCACGCCAAAATCATAATCAAAGAGTTCTTTGAAAGCCTTAAAATCCCCTTTCGCAAAATAATTCACGCTGCCCTCGCTGGCGCCCACCTTCTCACAGGTGATGCTGAAGGGATTCTCGCTGGTGACCAGCAGAAATGTCAGATAATTCTGCCACAGGTTGACGTCAAAGCCGTAGTCGGTGCCCACCTCCAGGATACGCCTGATCTGGCGGTGAATCCTGGCCACCAGTTCATCCTCCGGCACAGCCCCCGCCTCAAAATCCGCGAAAATACCGCTCATCTCCATCAGAATGGAATCCCGCGGCATATCGCCATATATTAACAGCTTGGGAACAATATGATTCATGTAAGCTATTGTCCTTTCCTTATGCTTCTTTTCCTGTTCTTATAGCCCCGTCCACACGTATTTTTTTCAGTACACCTCTTGCTTTTTCCAGCAAAAGGAGTAGTCTGAGATTCAGAAAAACACTGTCCCACGCAGGACATCCCCCGCAAATACGCACAGTACAGAGCAAAGCTGTGGGCAGTGATTATCAGGAAGGAACCACTATGGCAAACATCATTTTACAAACCGGCAAAATGAAGGCTTACGAACTGACCATGGAGCTTGGACGGTATATCGGCCAGAGCGAACAGTTCATGAATGAGCTGTGGGACGGCCTGATGGATTATCCTCCGGTGTATGAGGAATATGTCTACTATCTGGAGCATCAGGACATCCTGGGCGAATACGAGTTTCGCGGCATCACCCTTCTGGACGTCTTTGTCTCTCAGATGAAGTATTTTAATCTCCGGCACGACACCGGCAAAAATACCTCTGACTGCAATAAAGTGGAGATGGTCATTTCCGCCTTTTATGTATTCATACAGGTTCATAAGGATCCCAAAACCTGGCTCCCCAAGGTGAACGCAGGCAGGGGCATGGATTTTTACGGTCAGTAGGACACTGTCCGCCTTTCCCCGCGTACAGCCTTGTCAACCGGTCTCTCCAGGGAATTTACTTCTCTTTACAGATCAATAACCAAAGACTCCCTCCACGGATTCATCATTGTCAATCCACTCCTGCACTTTGATGGTACGGTACTCGTCTTTGGTATCCCGGATATATACCGTCTCAATTCCGGCGTTGATCACCATTCTCTTGCACATGGAACAGCAGCAGGAATTCACCACATATTCCTGAGTACCCGCCTCCAGCCCCACCAGATAAAGGCTCGACCCGATCATCTGATCCCGGCTGGCGGAGATAATAGCGTTGGCCTCCGCGTGAACGCTGCGGCAAAGCTCGTAGCGCTCCCCTCTGGGAATATTTTTCTGAGTACGGATGCATACGCCCAGATCACTGCAGTTGGCGCGGCCTCTGGGAGCGCCAACGTATCCGGTGGAAATTACCTCATCATCTTTCACGATGACGGCTCCGTACCATCTGCGAAGACAGGTACAGCGCTGGGAAACCGCCTCCGCCAGATCCAGATAATAATTGATTTTATCCCGTCTCATCCTGTTCCTCCTCCGGTCACGACGCTTCATACAGCTCTCTTTACATCAGATTCTGCCGCAAATATCCTGTCCGGTATCCGCCGCCTTGCCCCTTGCCTTACCCCTTCAGCCCTCTGGACTGACGATCCATGTCTTCCACCACAATGTCATAGATCTCGCCTAACGTGGCGCAGTATTTCAGTACATCCCATGGCTCGTTGGTGTGGAAATGAATTTTAATCAGCTCCTCATCACCCACCGCCAGCAGGCAGTCGCCCCTGAAATGCTCCGTAATATAATCGCTGATCACGTCCTCATCCAGATCCGTGCCCTCGATCAACAGCTGTGTGTCATATTTAAATTCCAGCATTTTGTTCCCTCCTGAACTATTCTGTTCTCCTTCGCTTCATCCTGTTATCTCATCTCAATAATGGCCGTTGAACTCCCCGCTCTCCCGCATAAATTCTATCAAAAGCCCAAAAAACGCGTCATCGTTTCTCCTCACTGCGCCGTCACGTCGTCGATGGCCTTCAGCTCCTGCGCCGTGAAGCCCGCGCCCTCCATGGCCTTCAGATTATCCAGAATCTGCTCCGACCGGGACGCGCCCACCAGCACGCTGGTCACCTGCCCATCCCTGAGTATCCATTTCAGCGCCATATGGGAGAGCTTTTCCCCGCGCTGCGCGGCGATTTCATTGAGTGCCCTGATCTGCGTCAGCTTCTCCTGCGTCAGGCTCGTCTCCTTTAAAAACCGACCGTCGGTTCTCACCCGGCTGTCCTTGGGAATCCCGTTCAGATAGCGGTCCGTCAGCATTCCCTGGGCCAGGGGGCTGAAACAGATAATCCCCTTTTTCTCCCGCGCCGCCGTCTCCTTCAGGCCGTTCTTTTCTATGGTGCGGTTAAAAATATTATAAGAATTCTGGTTAATAATCAGCGGGCAGTTCAGCTCCTCCATAATACGGCAGGCCTTTTCCAGCGTTGGCCCGTCATAATTGGAAACCCCGGCGTAGAGCGCTTTCCCGCTTCTGACTGCCTGGGCCAGCGCCCCCATGGTCTCCTCGAGAGGCGTCTGGGGATCCATCCGATGATGATAAAAAATATCTACATATTCCAGACCCAGCCGCTGTAAGCTCTGATCCAGGCTGGCCAGCAGATATTTTCTGCTGCCCCAGTCACCGTATGGGCCGTCCCACATGCCGTAGCCCGCCTTGGTGCTGACCAGAATCTCATCCCGGTAACCGGAAAGCTCCTCCTTCATGATCTTTCCGAAATTGCGCTCCGCGCTGCCCGGCTCCGGGCCATAGTTGTTGGCCAGATCAAAATGAGTAATCCCGTGATCAAAGGCTGTGAAGACCATATTTTTCATATTTTCATAATTTCCGGTGTCCCCGAAATTGTGCCAAAGCCCCAGAGAAACCTCCGGAAGCTTCAGGCCGCTGTATCCGCAGCGGTTATATACCATTTTGCCGTATCGCTCCGAATTCGCAGTATACATTTTCTTTTCTTCCTTTCCTGTCTTTTTTCCGTTATATCCGTTGATCAGCAATGTCACAGATATCCATCCACAGGCCTCATACTTTTCCCTTTTGGGAGACAAGGGCTCTTTTATCTCAGCCGCTGCCTACTCCTCTTTTACATCCTCTATGGTCAGCGTCATCAGCTCCTCGTCGGAAATATCCTTCCTGCCGGAGAGGCGGTTGGCCTGCCGGACGATAGCCTTCTCAAAGAAATTGCGGGCCTCCCGGCCGTTGGCAAAGTTCCGGTCTCTTTTTTCATAGCATTTTGTAAAATAATCCAGCAGATACTGACTGCACTCCTCACTGCACTTATAACCGGAACGGCTGCAGGTTCCCTTAAAAATCGCCACCAGCTCCTCCGGCACATAATCGGAAAAATAGATAAATTTATTGAAGCGGGAACGCAGGCCCGGATTGGAATCCAGAAACTCCTCCATCAGGTCAGGATATCCCGCCACGATGACAATCAGATCATCCCTGTGATCCTCCATTCCCTTTAAGAGCGTATCCACCGCCTCCTGCCCGAAATCCGTAGGGCCCTTGTTGACTGTCAGGGAGTAAGCCTCGTCAATAAACAGGATGCCGCCCATGGCCCGGTCTAAAAGTTCCTGCACCTTGATGGCGGTCTGGCCCACATAGCCGCCCACCATGCCGGCGCGGTCTACCTCCACCAGATGGCCTTTGCTTAAGACTCCCATGCGCTGGTATATTTTGGACAGCAGGCGGGCCACCGTGGTCTTGCCGGTGCCCGGATTGCCTGAAAATACCAGGTGCAGCGACATGGGCATGACCGTCAGGTTTCTCTCCTGCCGGATTTTCCGTATCTGCAAAAGATTGACTAAAGAGCTGACGTCCTTTTTCACCTCGGTCAGTCCTACCAGAGAATCCAGCTCCGCCATCAGCTCTTCCAGGGTCTGCTCCTTTTCTTCCTTTTCATCAGACTTCCTGGCGGCGTTGGCTCCCGTGGCCTTTTTGTCCGCGCCGGACCTTGCGGCGCCGCCCATGGCCCCCGGGCTTTGAATCTGCTCCGTGATATATTTGCGCAGCATGGCCAGATATCTGGTCATGCAGGCGGTTTCCTCCTCCCCGACCCGGTCGTCGCAGGCTAAGAATTCCTTGCCCACCCTGTCATACAGGCCGTACAGGGACTCGCACATCAGCGTATCGTTCCTGCCAGTCTGCTGATAAATCTGATTGTCCGCGCGCACAAAGGTTCTCATGCCGTTGGGGACAGTGCTCTCATAGACCGGCCCGCCAATCTGATATTTTTTGATCAGGCCCGGCATGTCCGCCGGCGCTACGACCCTCTCAAAATATTCCTTAATAAACTGCGTCTCCTGCAGCGTGGCTTCCTTATCCGCCGAGGAAAGGTACATGGCATATTTCATCATCTCAATGCGCACATAATCTCTGGTGGCAAGAGATGTGCCCGGGCAGACGCACTTAATGCCCATAGAATTTTTGTCCAGGGCATCACACATCTGGTAGACGCTGTTCATCGCTTTTTTCAGGGCGTTATTCACACTTAATTCCGGTTCCTCTTTTCATCGCGCTGTCAGCATTCGCAGGCAGGGAAACGCTCTTTATCGTTGCGGGGGGGGCAAAAATTTTTCATGTCCGCCACAGTTCACTCTGTAGCACAGTATAACAGAATTTTGGTTCTCTGTCATTGAAAATTCAAAATTATCGTGCCATAAATGGTGTCATATAAACCGGCAGATATTTCAGGCCGTCCTTCTCACCCAAATCTTTTTGTGAAATAATGTAACAATCGCGTACACTTTTCGCATAAATCCGTTTCATCTCCGATAAGGATTCATGCTTTCCTGTTCCCGCGGACTTTACCTCGATGGCAGACACCTTCGCGCCATGAGAGATCAGAAAATCGATCTCGTAATAATGAGTACTTCCTTCTTTCTCCCAGGTGTGATAATACAATTCCCTGCCCGACGCCGTCAGCATCTGCGCGACAAGATTCTCATACAGATAACCAAGATTTGCCGGGAGCTTATCTGAAAGAAGCTTCGCATATATTTCATTTTCCGCAGCCGGTCTGTCGATAAACATCAGGGTAATGAATAGCCCTGTATCCGCAAGATACAGCTTATAACTGTCCAGATCCCTGGTCTGCGAAATGCTTACCATGGGATCCGTTACGTTATAAGAAGGCAATACCGTTTTGGAATCAATCAGATCATACAAAAGCCCCTCATCCCTCGCTGTTTTTCTCTTCCCTACGGCCGCTGATATCCGATACCGCTTCGCGCCTCTGGACAGCTGTGCCGGAATGGAATGATAAAGCGCTGACAGTCTGCCTGTTTCATCTATCTTTTTGAAATCATCCTCATACAGATAAATGATCTGTCGCTTCACCTGGTCTATCACGGAAAAAGTGCTGCCGTCAACAAAGGCTTCCACGGCCTGCGGCATGCCTCCTACCGCCATGTACAGCCTGACATCCCGCATCAGCTTCCGGTTTACCTGCTGTCCCACGCCTTTCCCCGTTTCATACAATTTTTGAAGCAGGGAATAATTCATTCCCGCCGCATCACAGAACTCCTCATAATCCATCGGACAGACCTGAATTTTCATTTCTTCCGAAGGAATCAGGATATTTTTCACATTTTTCCTGATGGAAATCAGGGATCCGGTTTCAATATAATGATATCGCCCATCCTTCACCAGCTGCTTGATCGCCTGTCTGGCCCTGGGGAACAGCTGCACCTCATCAAAAATAATGACCGATTCATGCTCATACAGATCGATCCCCATAACAGCCTGCAGACGCAGAAAAAACAGATCCAGATGCTGAATATCGTCAAAGCATGCCAGGACCTCGTTGGATACCGCTCCAAAGTCAATCAGGATATAGGATCTGTATTCATTTTGCGCAAAACGCTCCGCAATCGTGGATTTTCCTACCCGCCTTGCGCCTTCTAAAAGCACGGCGTATTTATCCGCATACTTTTCTTTCCAGTCCAGCAGCTGCGCGTATGCCTTTCTCTTAAAATACATGGTCTCACCTCCTGACTGCATTTCAGGATAGCACCTTTTTTGCATTTCTTCAAGATTTTAAATGTGGAAAATGTGCATTTCTTCAAAATTATTTATGTGGAAAATCGACATTTCTTCAAAATTTCTGTTGCAATCTACCGACAATATTGAAGTAACTCCTCTTCCTGCTTTTGTATTTTATGTAAACTGAAGATATGGATATCTGTCCGCATTTTCTCTGACATAGCATCGCTTAAAAGCCGCAAATTTCGATTCTTTCCTCAGCAATGCTCTGGCTTTTCTCAGCGCAAATTGCGACTCAGGATGTTCTTCCATTTCTTCCAATGTGGAATAAAGCTTATTCATCTCAATGGCTAATTCCGTCATCCTTTGTTCACTGCTGTATATACGCATGCCCGTGTTTTTCCGGTTAAAGACCTCTGTCACCAGTTCAGCTGTGAGAGCGGCCCTCCTGTTTTCTTTATCTTTTGCAGATACCTGGACATTCTTCTCTTCAAACCGAAACCAGATCAGTTCTTCCGGATCTTCTTTACAGCAATCAATAATCCCTTCATCATATTTGTTCTGATTCTTCACATAATTGCAATGTCCACACGACAAGAAAAGATTATTCCAGTCAAATTTCCTCTCAGGATATGTTCCACCCTTATGAGGCAGCAGATGCTCGACCTGCGGATCCTGCAAATGATTTATTTCGCAAATATAACATTTGTCATGAAAGTCTTCCTTCAGGCGACTGGCCACATCCGGCTTAGAATAACTCCCATCTGCTTTTTGTGCCTCAACCGCCAATGACTCTGGTGCCGGGAAGGAGCGTTCTACTTTTACCATCTGATCATCTCCTTCTCAAATCCTGCTTTAGTCTGCGATATTCTGTCGTAATATCCAGTGCCAGATAATCCGGAATCTCATCCAGGTAAAGTTCCAGTTCAGCGATTTCATCCATATCCTCATCGGATAAATCCGACTTTCCAGCCAGTTCTTGATACCGTTCATATTTTTCTTTCAGACTGTCTGACATTTCATCTGCCCGGAAATATCCTTCTACAATGCCGCTGTACGGGACATCCGCCAGATTATCCTGCACAAGCAGTTTATTCTCCAGATCGTAAATTGTGACATTCTCCAGACTGTTTAAGATAAACGGGGAATGTGTGGAAACAATAAACTGGATGTTTGGAAAGATTGTGGTAAGAAACGCCATGATATTTCTCTGCAGCTCCAGATGAAGATGCGTCTCTATCTCATCAATCAGGACAATTCCGGGCATGGAAAAATCAAATACCTTATTACTCGATTTATCCATCCTCATGATCAGGTCAACTACAATGTCCATTATTGCCGAATAACCACCTGACATGGTATTGAAATCAAAGGGCTCACGGCCATCCATAATGATTGAAAATTTGAAAGTATCCACATCAAACACAAGCTTTAGGGTCGGATTATCAAAAATTCTGGCCAGCATCTTTTCAAATTCTGTAAACCATTGGGATATTCCCTCTGCTTTTTCCGGCTTTCCATTTGTTCTGGCCAGTGCTTCTGTCATCTTCATATCCAAGAGATATTTAATGAACTCTGTCCTGGGGGTGTCGTAGACGGAGTAGTGTTCCTTAACTTCTACTTTCTCTACATGTTTAGGGATATCCGCACTGAATATTCGGTCTGCTCTGTAATATGCCACAACAAAGTCACCCTGCCGAAAATGGCGATATATTATTGGAAAAGAATCGTTCATTTTTAATATGATTCCGTGCGATTCTTTTTTTAAAATAGCTTCCCAATATTCATTTATTTCATCATATGCCGTTTTTTCATCCTCAGACCGATTTTGATGGCGTTCTGTTCCTTCAATTGCTCTGTTTAAATTTTGATTACTGGTCACCGAATAAATAAATCCCGCAATTGCATCCAGCAAGCTGGTCTTCCCACTTCCATTTTTTCCCGTAATAATCAGATGTTTCATTTTTTCATCGGACAGCGGAATCTCTATCTGTTCCAGATGACGTACCTTATTAATGATAATTTTGGAAATAAATATCTGCTCTTGCTTCACAATAACATCCTCCATACTTCGGGTTTCAAAATATATAAAGCGCTGTCATAATCATGATACAATATGCTTCCTGTAAATTCCAGCCTTTTCTTTCAGTTGTTCTGTCCCTTTAGGATAATTTACCGGGCATCAGCCCCTTTTGAGACTCAT
>JAJQCU010000256.1:5784-8703 GCA_021202575.1 Lachnospiraceae bacterium | reverse complement strand
TCAGAAGCTCTGGCGATGATTCTTGGGAGAAAAGGATATCAGGTGGAGACGGTAAACGATGGTCAGGAAGCCATGGAGGCCATGGAGACCGACAGCTACGATGTGGTGATTCTGGATATTATGATGCCGAAAGCGGACGGCATCTCTGTGCTGAAGGCCATCCGGGAGAAGGGAGACCTGACGCCGGTGCTGCTGCTGACCGCAAAATCGGAGGTAGATGATAAAGTGACGGGTCTGGAAGCCGGGGCAAATGATTATCTGACCAAACCGTTCAGCTCCCGGGAGCTGATGGCGAGGATCGGGGCAATCACACGGGCGCAGATTTTTCAGAATCATCCGAAGCTGAACATGGGAAATACGACGTTAGACAGGGAAACCTTTGAGCTGTCAACCCCGGCCGGGGCACTGCGCCTGGCAAATAAAGAATTTCTTATGCTGGAAATGATGATGACCAATCCGGGAGGGCAGATTTCAGAGGACCGGTTTCTGGAAAAAATATGGGGAGAGGAAAGCGGGGCGGAGCCGGGAAATGAGCGGATGTATATTTCTTATCTGCGAAAAAAGCTTCAGGTGCTTCACGCGGACATTCAGATTAAGGAGACGGAAACCGGCAAAATCGTATTAAGGGGATCGGGGATATGAGAAAATGATCAAAAAATTGCAGATCAAGCTGATCACGGCGACCATGCTCTCCCTTTTTGTCGTGCTGGTTGTGATTGTGGGGGCGGCCAATCTGGTAAACTATCATAAAGTAATAACTGACGCGGATGTCACATTAAAGATACTGGCGACCAATGAAGGGAGATTTCCGGAATCCTTTGAGGAATGGGGCCGGAAGGATTTTCTTTCCTCACCGGAATTTCCCTATGAATCGAGGTATTTCCTTATTGTGCTGGATCAGAGTGGCAATATCATATCCACCAATATAGAGCAGATAGCCGCGGTGGACGAGTCCTCAGCGTCCGCATACGCACAAACAGTGTGGGCAAAAGGCAAAACCAGCGGATTTATTGGTAATTACAGGTATATTATCCATGAAACAGAGTCCTTTACCTATGTGGTATTTCTGGACTGCAGCCGAAGCCTGAGCAATGCGCGTACCTTTGCGCTGGCAAGCCTGGGAGCGTCGGCGGCGGGGATGCTTATTGTATTCGCGGTGCTGACACTTGTGTCAGGAAAAATCGTAAAGCCCTTTTCCGAAAGCTATGAAAAGCAGAAGCGATTTATTACGGACGCCGGCCATGAACTGAAAACGCCCCTGACAATCATTGACGCGGATACGGAAATTCTGGAGATGGATTACGGGGAAAGCAAGTGGACGGAGGACATTCACAGGCAGACCGGCCGACTGACGGAGCTGACAAACGACCTGATTACCCTGTCGCGCATGGAGGAAACGGAAACCGTGTCTCTCGTAAAAAGGGTATCCCTGTCGGAAATTGTGAGGGAGGAGGCAGATTCCTTTCAGGCCTTGGCGGCCACGCAGAACAAAATATTGGACAGTGAAATTGCTGCGTCTATCCAGGTGCGGGGGGATGAGAAAGCCCTCCGGCGTCTGGTCAGCATCCTGCTGGACAACGCGGTGAAATACTCGCAGGGGGGCGGGAAAATTTCCGTGACGCTGAAAAATCAGCACCGGGCCGCGCATCTGACCGTGTACAATACGACGGCGGAAATCAAAAGAGAAAGCCTGCCGCAGCTTTTTGACCGCTTTTACAGGACGGACCGGTCCAGAAATTCAAAGACCGGCGGATACGGGCTGGGGCTTTCCATCGCGGCCTCCACGGTAAAGGCGCACAAGGGAAAGATATGGGCCTCCACGGAGGACGAGAGATCGCTTACGATCACGGTGACGCTGCCAGTATCAAAACCCTGATAAGTACTGGAGGAAACATCAAATTGACATATGAGGAATATTACGGTGACGCTTATTTTATCCTGAAACAGACGGAGCGGGAGCTGCTGGAGCTGGTCAAAAATTATCCGGGGCAGGAGGAGTTGGAAGATGTTCAGCCCATAATCTACTGCAAATCCCGGATCAAATCCCCTGACAGCATAACGGCGAAGCTGAGAAAACAGGGCTTTCCGGGGGACAGTCAGACAGCGCTGGAGCGGATGCACGACGCGGTAGGCATCCGAATCATCTGCTCCTTTATGGACGATGTCTATGAGGTGGCGGAATGGCTGTGCGGCAGGAAGGAATTTGAGGTAATTGAAAAAAAGGACTATATTGCCTGGCCCAAGCCCAACGGTTACCGGAGCCTGCACCTGATCCTGCGTATGAAGGATGGCCCGGGCAAAGGAATACAGGCGGAAATTCAGCTCAGGACCATCGCCATTGACTTCTGGGCGGCGCGGGAGCACCAGATGAAATAAAAGGGTGAGGTGGATCATGAAAAAATGATGCGGGAGGAGCTGAAGCGCTGCGCGGACGAGATCGCGTCGGTGGATATGTCCATGCAGACGATACGGGATTTTATCCGGGAAGGGGAGGTTGAAAACACGGGCCGGGTTCAGGGAGAGACCCCGTAATCAGAGAGTTTCCTTTTCCGTTTTTGTGAATGTTGAAAAGAAATCGGGGGCATTAAGAGGGGAAGCGCCATGTATTTTTTTACGTATGAAACAGATCTGCCCGAGGGTGTGGGCTTTTCACACTTTGGCCCGGTGCATTTGCTCTGGCTGGCTGTCATTGTTCTGTGTATTGTATTCCTTTCCGTATTTTATATGAAAAAAAGCAAAAGAGGACGGCGCGGACTCAGCAAAGCCCTGGCCTGGACCATGTGCGGCATTCTGGCGGCGGAGCATGTGGTTCTGCTGATTACAGGACATCAGACCATCTACCAGATACCGCTGCATCTGTGTACGCTGATGCCGGTGTTCTGCCTTATGTTTACCTATACCCGGTGGGACTGGGCGGGA
>JAJQCU010000256.1:0-5774 GCA_021202575.1 Lachnospiraceae bacterium | reverse complement strand
CCTGGGGATAGCGGGCGCGGCGCTGGCTCTGCTTTTTCCTGACTGGAATATGTATCCACATTGGAATTACATGAATCTGACGGGCTTTTCCATTCATACGGGTCTGATCCTTTTTGGGGTCTGGCAGCTGCTGGATGGAGCGGTGAAGCCCCGGATGAAGGCCATGTGGAAACCGGTGGCGTTTCTCATGGTGGTGGTGCCGCCGATTTATCTCATAGACCGGTGGCTGGGGACGAATTATTTTTTCCTGATGGAGGGCTCTTTGGGATCGCCGCTGCAGCTGCTGCAGGAACGGCTGGGAATCTGGTATATTCCGGCTTACGCGGCGCTGGCCCTGGCTGTGATTACTATAGAGTATCTGCCATGGAGGGGAAAACGCTGAAATGAAGAAATCGGATATAAATCATCAGATACGATGAGGGTATACAAAAAGCCAGCCTTATGTGAAAATCAGCAGGGATTATCATTTTTTTATATTTTAATCAGTGAAAAACGCTGGCATACAGTGTCGAAAAGAGGTACACTGTACAGGAAAATAAGCCGACAGGCCGCCCCGTACAGAAACAATAAGCCGACAGGCCGCCCCGTACAGAAACAATAAGTCGGCAGGCTGCCCTGTACAGAAAAAATAAACCGGCAGACCGCTCCGTACAGGAAATCCGCTAACTGCCGCCGGAAAATAAGGAGACGTCATGAGCAAAAACAAAAAAAAGAAGAAACAACAGATGCTGACAGACAAGGGATTTCAGCTTTTTTACGGGAATCTGAGCACCCGCAGACAGCTGATCAGAAATATATGGATGGAGGTAATAGGACTGGTCATTTTTGCCGTGGCGTGGATACGCGGCTCGATGAACCAGAATTTACTGCTGCTTTTACTTGTCGTATTTACAGCTTCCCAGGCATACCAGATCGGGCGCAACTGGCTGGCATGGAACGAGGAAAAGGAGAAGCTGGAGAAGCAGCGTAAGGAGCAGGAGAGACTGGAAAAGCTGAAGGAGCAGGGGAAAATGTAAAGGCCGGAAGGCCGGCGGTGGAAATCGGAAGGAAGGCGTTGTATTTTTCTATAGCTTTTTTTCATAAACGGTGCTAAACTGTTCTCCGGAACACGTTACACAGCTGTAAGGGACCGCGTCCGGCGGCCCGGAAAGAAAAAGAGAATTTATGGGAAGAGTTATCGCTATCGCCAATCAGAAGGGCGGAGTGGGCAAAACCACCACGGCCATCAATCTGGCGGCCTGCCTGACAATGAAGGAGAAAAAGGTCCTGCTGATCGACATGGATCCCCAGGGCAATACCACCAGCGGCTACGGTATCGACAAATATGAGGCGGAGAATACGGCGTACGAGCTGATCCTCGGGGAATGCTCCATCAGTGACTGTGTTATCAAAAACGTATTTGAGACCATGGACATGATCCCGGCCAACGTTAATCTGGCGGCGGCGGAGATCGAGATGATCGGCGTGGACCGCAAGGAATTTATTCTCCGGGATGAGATGGATTATGTCAAAGAGAGATATGATTATATTATTATCGACTGCCCGCCGTCTCTGAGTATGCTGACGGTGAACGCCATGACCGCCGCGGACAGTGTGATTGTGCCGATTCAGTGTGAATATTATGCGCTGGAGGGATTGTCCCAGCTGATTCATACAATTAATCTGGTGACGGAGCGCCTGAATCCGGGATTGAGGATTGAGGGTATCGTTTTCACCATGTACGACAGCCGCACCAACCTGTCCGTTCAGGTGGTGGAAAATGTCCGCAAAAATGTGGACAACAACGTCTATGACAGTATCATTCCCAGAAATATCCGTCTGGCGGAGGCGCCGTCCTACGGAATGCCCATTATCAAATACGATCCCAAAAGCGCCGGCGCGGAAGCGTACATGAAGCTGGCGGAGGAAGTGATTAACAAATAGCAGGAGAAACCCATGGCAGCGAGAAGAAGCGGACTGGGGAAGGGACTGGACTCCCTGATCCCCGCACAGAGCCCGAAAGCCGTCGATCAGACAGCTTCACAAAATCAGAAAAATCAGAAGGAAGAAGCGGCGCCGCTAAACGTCAGGATTACGAAGGTGGAGCCTAACCGAAGCCAGCCCAGGAAGAGCTTTGACGAGGCCTCCCTGCAGGAGCTGGCTGACAGTATAAAGCAGTTTGGCGTGATCACCCCGCTCATTGTGCAGGACAGGCAGACACACTATGAGATCGTGGCCGGGGAGCGCCGCTGGAGAGCCGCCAAAATGGCGGGGCTGAAGGAAATCCCGGTGATTGTCCGCCAGTATACGGACGCGGAGCTTGCCCAGATCGCCCTGATTGAGAATATTCAGCGGGAGGATCTGAATCCCGTGGAGGAGGCCCTGGCCTACCAGCGTCTGATTGAGGAATTCCATTTAAAGCAGGAGGAGGTGGCTGAGGTCGTCTCCAAAAGCCGCACTGCCATTACCAATTCCCTGCGTCTTTTAAAGCTTTCGGAGCCGGTTTTACAGATGCTTTCCAGGGATGAGCTTTCCATGGGACAGGCGAGGGCTCTTCTGGGCGTAACGGATGAGACCAGGCAGCTGGAGCTTGCCCAGAGGATTGTGAAGGACGGCCTGTCAGTCAGAGAGGTGGAAAAGGCGGTTAAAAATCTGAACAGGGAGCCGAAGCCCGCCAAATCCAAAGAGAAGGATGAGCAGCTGGAGACTATTTATAAAAGCTATGAGAACAGTCTGACCCAGACTCTTGGCACCAGAGTTTCCATTGTGGATAAGGGAAAGGGCCGGGGCAGGATGGAGATTGAGTTTTATTCCGCTGATGACTTTGAGAGGATTATGGATAGAATTACGAGGGGATAAGCATGAATACCAATTTACTGGACAGTCTGGGGCTTGTTGGCTTTGACCTTTCCTATATAATTATCGCGCTGCTGGTTTTGCTGCTTGCCGCAATTGTGATTGCGGTTATCGCCCTGTCAAAATACAGAAAACTTGAGAAAAAGTACATGACGTTTATGGGCGGCCGGGACGCGTTGTCGCTGGAGGAGCAGCTTCTGGATATCCTTCAGATGGAGAAGGATAATAAAAATCTGATTGAGGATAATAGAATCGACATACAGATTTTAAATAAAAAGATGGGCAACACCTATCAGAAGCTGGGCATTTTAAAGTATGACGCCTTCAAGGAGATGGGCGGCCGTCTCAGCTTCGCGCTGGCCCTGCTCAACGAAAAAAACGACGGCTTCGTCATCAACACCGTCCACCACCCGGAATCCTCCTACAGCTACGTAAAGTCCATCCGGGACGGGAAATGCAATATTGAATTGAGCGAGGAAGAGACAAAAGCACTGCAAAAAGCGCTGGGAAAGGTTGACAAGTAAAGGCCAATCAACTAGAATAGGTTGATGTTTGAGGCAGCCTTATTTCTGTTGGAAGCATGTTACGGGCTTCGGTAACGGAGGGGCGGGTTAAGGAGCGGTTGCAGAATAATATTTTCAATATGTTTTCAGTATAGAGGGATAAAGAGGGACACATCATGATTGACATTAAATTTCTGAGAGAGAATCCGGAAGCGGTAAAAGAGAATATCAGAAAGAAATTTCAGGACGAGAAGCTTCCCCTGGTAGATGAGGTTATCAAGCTGGACGAGGCGAGGCGAAATGCCCAGAAGGAAGCGGATTCCATCCGCGCGGCGAAAAACAAAAACGCCAAAGAGATCGGCCGTCTGATGGGACAGGGCAAAAAAGAGGAGGCCGAGGCCAAAAAGGCGGAGGTAACGGCGAACGCGGAGAGGCTGGCTGAGCTGGAGACTTCCGAGAAGGAGCTTCAGGAAAAAATCACGAAGATCATGATGGTCATTCCCAATATCATTGATCCATCGGTTCCCATTGGCAAGGATGATTCTGAGAATGTGGAGATTACCCGGTACGGCGAGCCTGTGGTGCCGGATTTTGAGATTCCGTATCACGCGGATCTGATGAAAAGGTTCAACGGCGTGGATTTTGACGCCGCCGGAAGAGTGGCGGGCAACGGCTTTTATTATCTGATGGGGGATATTGCCAGGCTGCACTCCGCGGTGCTGACTTATGCCAGAGATTTTATGATTAACCGGGGCTTCACCTACTGTGTGCCGCCCTTTATGATCAGAAGCAACGTGGTCAACGGCGTTATGTCCTTCGCGGAGATGGACGCCATGATGTACAAGATTGAGGGCGAGGATCTGTACCTGATCGGCACATCGGAGCACTCCATGATCGGCAAATATATCGATACTGTAGTGGAGGAAAAGACCCTGCCCCACACCATGACCTCTTACTCCCCCTGTTTCCGGAAGGAGAAGGGCTCTCATGGCCTGGAGGAGAGAGGCGTATACCGCATCCACCAGTTTGAGAAGCAGGAGATGATCGTGGTCTGCAAGCCGGAGGAATCCCCTGTATGGTTTGATAAATTGTGGCAGAACACGGTGGATTTATTCCGCTCCATGGATATTCCGGTAAGAACCCTGGAGTGCTGCTCCGGCGACCTGGCGGATCTGAAGGTAAAGTCCATCGATGTGGAGGCCTGGTCCCCCAGACAGAAGAAGTATTTTGAGGTGGGAAGCTGCTCCAACCTGGGCGACGCTCAGGCGAGAAGATTAAAAATCCGTGTCAATGGGGAGAATGGCAAGTATTTTGCGCATACACTGAATAACACCGTGGTGGCCTCCCCCCGTATGCTGATCGCGCTTCTGGAGAATAATCTTCAGGCTGACGGGAGTGTCAGAATCCCGGAGGTGCTGAGACCTTACATGGGAGGCCTGGAGGCGCTGACTGAGAAATAACCGCGGTATCAGGCGAAAATCCGGTTACAGGGTTCGCGAAGCGGCTCCTGTTAGATCAGTTTCCTGACACAGGTTGAGGAGGTGACTGACATGCACAAATACATGCGCACCATAGGCTTCAGCAAAGTGACGGATTACGAAGGTTTAAAGGAAATCCTCACGGAAGCCGTAAAAGAGCACAACAGCTGTGTTGCCTCCAACGTGGAGGAGAATGTACACCTTGTAAATTTAAGCAAAAATGTGTCGCCCTCTCTGGGGATCTCCGTGTGCGGGGATTACCGGACGGATCTGCAGTTTGCCTGCGACTATTATTATCCCTATCTGCAGAGCTACATTAAGTCTGTGGATGAGGAAATACAGGTGGAACGCCATGCCAGCCAGAATTCCTACGCCGGGGTGTGCGAGGAGGTCAATTTCGGCATTCTCCTGATTTTTTATCTGCAAAATCAGACGGCTTATTTTCAGGCGAAGGAATTAAACGACCTGCAAAAATATTTTAGCAGTTTGACAGGATTGTCCGTTGGTGGTAAAATACTACTGCCCATTGAGAAAAATATAGTGCAGCGCAACAGCGAGCGGGTGATGGCCCATAAAAGGACGAAGCTGCTGCGGGAGGCCCGCGACGGCAACGAGGACGCCATCGAGACGCTGACCATGGAGGATATGAACACGTTCAACGCCATCTGCCAGCACATCCGGCATGAGGATCTGTACAGTATCGTTGATACCAGCTTCATTCCCAGCGGTGTGGAGAGCGACCACTATACCGTCCTCGGTGAGATCATCGACTGCCGCCGGGAGCGCAATATTTACACCAATGAGGAAATAAATATTTTGACATTAAAGTCAAATGATATTACAATAGAGGTTGCTATTAACTCCATGGATTTACAGGGAGAGCCCGCTGTCGGCCGCCGCTTCAAGGGCGAAATGTGGCTGCAGGGAACCGTCCATGTGGATCATTGAGGGTATATTC
>JAJQCU010000288.1 GCA_021202575.1 Lachnospiraceae bacterium | reverse complement strand
ATCCAGCCGCAGCGCCACATAATAAGTAGACCGGTGCAGCGGGGCCGAACGGCGCACCGCCTGCCCCTCTCCGGTCTCCCAGGCGGAAATAATCTCCTCCCTGTCGCTGTGATTTTCCATGGAGGAGGCGTCCACCTCATTATCATAAAGTACTGTGCCGTCTTTGGCCACCACTGTCAGGCGAAAATATTCCCCGGAGCTGTCGTACAGCTCCCAGTCCATATGGGCATTCCGTTCCGACTGTAAAATCAGCTGCCCGTAGCCCCGGATATCCCCATACATCTGCTCCCTGAAAATCCGGTAAAAAAGAAGGCTGGAAAAAACCATGGTCAGAAGGATCGCCAGACTGACCACCAGCATAAAATGGCTGTATATCTTTTTTTTCATATGAACCTCTTATGCCTCGGGCATACACACCCGCAGGGCGTCCCTTGCGGAAGCTGCTCCCGGCGTTTCCTCTTATATCGTGCGTACATCAGGCTGTTCCTCATCCATAATATATCCCACGTTGCGCACGGTCTTGATCATGCTGCCCGCGTCCTTCAGCTTCTGGCGCAGCGTCTTGATGTGCATGTCAAGGGTGCGGCTCTCTCCCTCAAAATCCGTCTCCCAGACCTTGTTTAAAATCTTTTCCCGGGTGGTGACAGTGCCGGCGTTGCTCATCAGAAGCTGCAGAAGCTCAAACTCCTTGTAGGTCAGCTCCACCAGCTGGTCCCGCACATGAACCTCATGCTTTTCCTTATCTAAAAGCACCGGCCCCAGGGTCAGCCTCACTTCCTCCCCGCTTTCCCCCGGAAGACGCCGCAGCAGAGCCTTTATGCGGGAAATCATCTCCATCACGCCGAAGGGCTTGCAGATATAATCATCCGCCCCGAAGTCCAGTCCCTTGACCCGGTCCAGCTCGGTGGTTTTGGCGGTGACCATAATCACCGGGATGTCCTTTGTCAGCGTCCGGCTTCTGAGACCTTTGAGAATCTCCAGTCCGCTGACATCCGGCAGCATGATGTCCAGCAGGATCAGCGCGGGGAGTTTCCGGTTCATGGCCTCGTTGAACTCCTTCGCCGTGGGAAAGGTCTCCACCTGATAGCCGACGTTCTGCAGGGCAAAGCTTTCTATTTCCGCGATATTGGTGTCGTCCTCCACCACATAAATCAATGACATATTTTTCTCCTGTTCTTTTTCACTTCTGACATTTTCTGCTCTTCTTACGCGTTTTTGCTTTTTTCTTTTTTATACGATACCTGTAACAGCGGACCCACGCATCGCGGGCTCCTGCTCCATATGGCTTTGTGCCTTCGAGTCCTCCTCCGGCAGCACATACTTCTGGGCGTAAAACCGCTTCATGGTCTGGAAATTCTCATCCACCTCCCGCAGCCGCGCCTCATTCTCACTGTGAATATTGAAGTTCTCCTCCTTCATCTGTATCAGATAAAGGGCGATATTGGCGCAGTGATTGGCCACCCGCTCATAATTGTTGGTAATCTCCGCCAGCACCAGCCCCAGCTCGATGGTGCACTCGCCCCGGTGAAGACGCTTTAAATGCCGGTCGTTCATCTCACTGCCCATCTGGCGGATGACCTCCTCCAGCGGCGCGATCCTGACCGCGTCCGACAGATTTTCATTGGAAAATACTCTCAGAGTCTGGTCCATGATCTCCTGGATAGCGTGTGTATAAACCCGCAGCTCCTCAACAGCCTGAGTTGAAAAATCGGTTTTTTTTTCATAAAGGAGCTTCGCCGACCTTCCTATATTCCCGGCATGCTCGGCAACCCGCTCAAAATCATAGATGCAATGCTGCAAAACCGTGATCCCGTGCCCCTCCTCCTTAGAAGAGGTCCGGGCGGCCATCTGGTAGAGATACTTTCCGATCTCATCCTCATAGGTGTACACGTCCCGCTCCATCTGGTCGATTCCAACCGCCACACTTTCATCATACTCTCTTAACTGCTCCATGGCAAGAAGCATTGTGTCGCAGGTGGCAACCGCCATCTGCAGGGACACCGACTTGGCCCTGGCCAGCGCGTAACCCGGCATATCCAGAAAACGCCTGTCAAGAGCGCGGATATTCTTCTCAACCGGAGACAAATTCTCATCCGGCGCCTCTTTTTTGTCCGGAATGGTCAGACAGGCAAGCCTGCCCAGCAGGTCCGCGAAGGGAAGCAGCACAACCGTGGCCGCGATATTGAAGGCGCTGTGGATCACCGCGATATTGGCCGCGCCCACCACATCGTCCAGGAACATGAAATCCACAAAGAAGTTGACGGAGTAGAAAACCGCCATAAACAGGACGGTGCCGATCAGATTAAAATAAAAATGCACCAGCGCGGCTCTCCTGGCGTTTCTGCTGGCTCCCACCGAGGACAGCAGCGCCGTCACACAGGTGCCGATATTCTGCCCCATGATGATGGGCAGAGCGGTGCGGTAAGTAATGGAACCGGTGGCGCACAGAGCCTGCAAAATACCCACGGATGCGGAGGAGGACTGAATAATGGCCGTCAGCACCGCGCCCGCCAGCATTCCCAGGACAGGATTGCTGAACATGGTGAGGATCCCTGTGAATTCCGGCACATCCTGCAGGGGCTCCACCGCCGAGGACATGGTGTCCATTCCCATCATCAGGATGGCAAAGCCCACCAGAATCTCCGCCACGTTCTTTTTCTTTTCATTTTTGGAAAACATGATGATGAAGACGCCGACGATGGCCAGGGCGGGCGAGAAATTCGCCGGCTTGAGAAGCTGAAGCCACAGGCTGGAGCCATTGATGGAGGATAAGGACAAAAGCCACGCCGTCATGGTCGTGCCGATGTTGGCGCCCATGATGATGTTGATTGCCTGGCTTAATTTCATGATGCCGGAATTGACAAAGCCCACCACCATGACCGTGGT
The DNA here is from genome assembly GCA_021202575.1 of Lachnospiraceae bacterium. Classification (GTDB taxonomy): domain Bacteria; phylum Bacillota; class Clostridia; order Lachnospirales; family Lachnospiraceae; genus RGIG6307. The sequence continues at coordinate 5,823 of JAJQCU010000288.1, read as the reverse complement.
GGCGGAGGAGGACTGAATCAGGGCCGTGACCCCGGCTCCCACCAAAACGCCCCTGACGCGGCTGCTGGTCAGCTTTTCCAGGATTCCCTCCAGACGGCCGCCGCCGGCCCTGGCCAGCCCCTCGCCCAGCATATGCATTCCATAGAGGAACAGCGCCAGGCCGCCCACCATGCTCAAAATATTCCAAAAACTCATAAACTCTTCCTTTCCCGTGCGGGGAATTTTTACTGTCCCTTAGTATGTCCAAAACAAAAGGATGCCCGGAAATCATCAGAAAATTTCCGAACATCCCTCCTCTGTTTTATTCTAAAAGAAACTGATTTTTTTTCAATCCGGTGAAAGTAAAATCTGGGTAAATTCTGCTGTCTGCCATTCTGTTCACAGCCGCTCCACCCACATGCGCAAAAGCGTCTACTTCGTATCCGCCGCGGCTAAAAACCGCCGCTCATGTAACTCTGAAATCACATGATCCGATGCTCCCCGATGGTCCCCGTCTCCTGAAAATTCTCCCACTCGCAGATATTGACCGCGTGGTCTCCCACCTTTTCCAGCCATTTCGCGATCAGAAGGGCGTCCACGCAGCCGTCCGGATTGGCCGCGCCGGAGTGGATTTTGGCGATAATATCATTTTTGATGCTGTTAAAGCAGCCGTCAATCTCATCATCGTAGGCAATGGTCTGGTTTGCCAGATCCTCGTTGCGTTCCACAAAGGAGGTAACCGCGCTCTTGTGCATCATAACCACCTTTGTGATCATATCGTCAATTTCCCGGGAATACTCATCCAGATCCGACTGGCTCATCCTGAGAAAAATCTCCGCGATATCGGCGGCATGGTGGCCGCTTCGTTCCAGATCCGTGACCATCTTTAAGGACGCGGACACCACTCTCATGTCCCGGGCCACCGGAGTCTGCTTGATCAGAAGCGTCAGGCAGCGGGATTCAATGGCTCTCTGCATATCGTCGATGATATGATCCTCCTCCCTGATCTGCTGCAAAAGCTCCTTATCCCGTCTGCGCAGTCCCTTTAAAAGCTTCCCATAGGCGTGCTCGATCTGGTCGGACATTTCCAGGAGGGACTGTTTTAATTTGATCAGCTCCCTGTCAAAATTTACTCTTGTCGCCATATTCTTATTCTGTTACAGCTCACAGCCGCTCCCGTAAACGCCGCCAAAAAAGCCGGAGCCTGTAACCTCCTCCTTCCTCATTCTCAGCCAAAACGCCCTGTGATATAGTCCTCGGTGCGCTTATCCTTCGGCCTCTTGAAAATATTCGTGGTGCTGTCGAACTCGATCATCTCCCCCAGCAGAAAGAACGCGGTATAGTCCGACACGCGGGCCGCCTGCTGCATATTGTGGGTGACCACAATCACGGTATATTTCTGCTTCAGGCTCTCCATCAGGTCCTCAATTTTTAAGGTGGAGATGGGGTCCAGCGCCGAGGTGGGCTCATCCATCAAAAGCACCTCCGGCTCCACCGCAAGAGCTCTCGCGATACAAAGTCTCTGCTGCTGGCCGCCGGACAGGCCGAGAGCGCTTTTTTTCAGCCGGTCCTTGACCTCGTCGAAGATCGCGGCTCCCTTCAGGGACTCCTCCACGATCTCGTCCAGCTTCGCCCTGTTTTTGATCCCATGAATCCTGGGGCCGTAAGCGATATTGTCATAAATACTCATGGGAAAGGGATTGGGCTGCTGAAACACCATGCCCACCTTTTTGCGCAGCCTTGTGGTATCCACCTGTGGCGCGTAAATATCCTCCCCGTCCAAAAGCACCTCGCCGGTAATTTTACAACTGGGTACCAGATCGTTCATCCGGTTCAGGCATTTCAGGAAGGTGGACTTGCCGCAGCCGGAGGGTCCGATGAAGGCCGTAATGCTGTTTTTTTGCATGTCCATATCCACGTCCTTTAAGGCATGGTTTTCGCCATAGTACAGATTCAGATTTCTGATTTTAAAAGAAGTTGCCATATATAAGTCTCCTGTTTATCACGATTCACGGCTCTTCACCCGCGCACGAATAAGCGTCCGGCAGGCAAGACAGGATTTCTTTCATTTACTGATAACCGTGATCAGTGGTTTGTTATACTCACTTTCTCCTCGTCACATCAAATTTCGCGGTCAGCGCCTTGGTGGCGAAATTGATTAAAAGCACTATGACGATCAGCACCAGCGCGATTCCGAAGGCCGTGTCATATTCCGCCTTGGACATATAAAGATAAAGCGCAATGGTCAGAGTCCCGCCGGAGGACAACAGCTTTCCGGGCAGACCGCTGATGCTCTTTAAGAGAGAGTTGTCGCTGCCGCCGGTGAATAAAAGCGCCGCGCTCTCCCCCACAATCCGGCCAATCGCCAGAATAACGCCGGTGACGATTCCGGGCATGGCGGAGGGAAGCAGGACTGTGCGGATCATGTACCACTTCGTCGCCCCCATGCCCAGCGCGCCGGTGCGGTAGGAGGAGGGCACGGTCTTTAAGGCCTCCTGGGTATTTCTGGTAATCAGCGGCAGGACCATAATGGTCAGCGTCAGAGACCCGGTCAGAATGCAATATCCCCAGACGGAGCCAAAGAGCATGAAGCCGAACAGGCCGTAGATAATGGAAGGAATGCCGGACAGCGTCTCAGTGGTAAATTCCACGATACGGGTAAACCGGCCCTCCTTCGCGTATTCATTTAAATAAATGGCGCTGCCCACACCCACAGGTGTGGCGATGAGCAGGGTAAGGGCTACCACCAGAAGCGTATTGATGATATTGCCGGCAATTCCCACCGTGCCGTTTTTGAAGCTGGGGGCGGTGGTCAGAAACGTCCAGTTGACCACCCCGATTCCGCGATAGGCCACATACAGGATAATGCCCGCGATCAGCGCCACCGCGAAAAAGGCGCATATGTATATCAGTGCCAGCAGAAAGGTGTCCGCAATCCTGGGCTTTTTCCCGAGGACAGAAAGAGTCGGGATGCTAATGTCTTCTTCGTTACGCATGGTCCTCCTCCTTCTTTTTCAGTCCTTTGGTCAGCGCCACATTGATAATCATGATGAAAACAAAGAGCACCAGGCCGATGGTAAAGAGCACCTGTCTGTGGGTTCCGGAAGCGTATCCCATCTCGGAGACGATTGCCGTCGTCAGGAAACGCACGGAATTGAAGGGCAGCGGCACGTTCACCGAGGAGCCGGAAACCAGGGTGATGGCCATGGCCTCGCCGATGGCTCTTCCCACGCCCAGCACGATGGCGGAGATGATGCCGGAATGGGCCGCCGGGATGGTGACCTTGAAAATGGTCTGCACCGGGCTTGCCCCCAGCGCCAGGGAGGCGCTTCTCAGTTCCATCGGCACCGCCTTTAAGGAGGAGGTGCTGACGTTGATCACCGTCGGCAGTATCATGATCGCCAGCACAATCACCGCCGAGATCAGGTTCGCGCCGCCGGTATACTGGTGTGTGGTGCTGCCGGCGAAGACAAAGCGTTCCAGCTTATACATCACCGGTTTCAGCAGATAAATTCCCAGCAGGCCGTACACAACAGACGGAATGCCGGCCAAAAGCTCCACCGCCGGCTGCACCACCTTCACCAGATTTTTGTGGGCCACCTCGGCGATAAAGACCGCGGTCAGAAGACCCACCGGCACACCGAGCAGGATGGCCAGGGACGTACCGACAATGGATGTCAGGATGACCAGCAGAATGCCGTACTTCGGTTCCGCCGCCGTTGGCGCCCATTCCGTGGAAAAGAGGATCTCCTTAATCCCCACGGTGAACAGGGCCGGAAGGCCGTTTCTGATCATATAGACGCAGATAGCCGCAACAGCTACAATGGCCGCGGCCGCGCAGCCCGTAAAGATAATCTGTGCCGCGACCTCGGCCATTGCCCTGTCTTTTCCGCTTCCGTTGATCGAACCTGTTCCTGTTGCCTCTGATTTTTTGTTCGTGTTTTTTATTGCAGGATGTTCGCTCATCATTTACAAATCCTTTTGATACAGCCGCGGACGGGCGAACCCGTCCACGTTTGTTTAACTGTCGTCGTTTTCCTCAGTACAGCAGTTCTGTAACCTGCTGTTTCCTTCCTCGCTCAGTCCACAGTGATCAGGCCGACCTCCTGCGCTACTGCCTTGCCCTCGTCGCTGTACACAAACTCAAACCAGGCCTGAACCGCTTCACTCTGCTCGGAAATCTCGCCGTTGGTGGCCATCACAAAGGGTCTGCAGAGGAAGTAATCTCCCGCCACAATGTTCTCCTCCGTGGCTTCCACGCCGTCCAGCTTCACCGCGATAACCGTGTCATTGATGCTGTCCAGGGAAGCGTAGCCAATGGCTCCCTCGGTCGCCGCCACAGTCGCGATCACCGCGCCGGTAGAGTCAAGCTCAGAAGCGTAAGCGCAGGCGTCCTCAATGCCAAGCAGCTCCTCAAAGGCTCCTCTGGTGCCGCTGCCCGCCTCACGGCCGATCACTACGATGGGCGTGTCGCTGCCGCCAAGCTCAGACCAGTTGGTAATCTCGCCGGTATAGATGGAAATCAGCTGCTCCTGAGTCAGATTATCCACCGTGTTCGCCGGGTCTACGACCACCGCGATCCCATCGATGGCTACGATATTCTCCACCGCGCCGCTCTCCATCTCAGCGTCCTTTAAATTTCTGGAAGAGTTGCCGATGTCTACAGAACCGGCAATCACCTGCTCGATACCGGCGCCGGAACCCACGTATTCAGCGGTTACCGTGATGTTGGGATTGATTTCAGCATAGGTCTCAATCAGGGCGCTGACATATTTTTCCATGGATGTGGAACCGGACATGGACACCTTGCCGCTGACCAGGGCCGTCTCCTGTGCGCTTTCCGTCTCAGCCGCCGCCTCGCTGGAAGAGCTGCTCTCGGAGCTGGAGCTGTCCTCAGAGCTTGTGCTCACTTCAGAGCTCGAGCTGGTGTCCGTACTGCTTGAGCCGGACCCGCAGGCCGCCATGGACACCGCCATTGCCATTACAGTCGCTAACGCAACTACCTTTTTGAATTTCATTTTTCCTCCTTTGACCCCGCACACATAGCAGACCGGCCGCGAATTCCCGTGCATTCCATACTCCGGGGCACAACGCCGGCTGCTGAAGTCCGCAAACTATGTATTCTTTTTTCGTGTACGAGTGTATTCTACTACAGGAGGCAGTTTACAAACTATCACGGGAAGGTAAAATGAAAATGGAGAAATGTAAAATAGAGGTAAGGAAATGTTATGGTATCCGGAAAAGAATTTTTTACTGGAAATTAAAGAAGAGAATCTCCCGACTGCCCGTCCGGGAAAGAAAATCTTTTCCGGACGGAAAGCAGGAGGACTTGCGCCTCACGCCTTCCTGTCCAGCTCCCTTAAAATCCCGCTGGTCAGCACCAGCGCCAGTAAGAACGCGAGAATGTCCGAAAGCGGCTGGGATAGCTGCAGGCCCCTGAGCCCCAGGACACTGGGAAGGACAGCCAGCACGGGAATCAGGAAAAGCCCCTGTCTGGCGCAGGAGATGATGGACGCGCGAAATCCGTAGCCGATGGACTGGGAAAACATGTTGCACATGGTGTAATAGCCCCAGAGCGGCATGGTGATAAGCTGGGCACGCAGAGCGAAGGTGCCGATGGCGATCACCTCGGCGTCGTCCCTTCTGAACAGCGCGATGATATTTCCCGAAAGGAGCATGGAAATGGCGCAGAGGATGAGCAGCGCCACAGTCATGACCTTCACGCCAAACCAGAACGACCTTTTGACCCGGTCGATTTTCTTCGCGCCGAAATTAAAGGCGCAGACCGGCTGGAAGCCCTGGCCGAAGCCCACCACCGCGGAATTAATGAACATGGTATAGCGG
>JAJQCU010000321.1 GCA_021202575.1 Lachnospiraceae bacterium | reverse complement strand
CTAAAAGGGCATGCACAGCAGGGGCGGGGGGTTGCATTCACCTTCCTTCAGCCCTCTTAAACCTCACGGCAAGAACCTTGGTGTTCGGCTGTATCCTTCCCACTGCCAGGCGGATTCTGAACTTTCACCGGTTAGAACGTGCGCCCGCCGGGCGCACTAAAAAGGCGGCTTATGAGTTATTTTCTCACAAGCCGCCCTATGCCTTTTTTGTTTTAATGGTCTGTATGATGCTTTTGCCTTTCCGTTCTTGCGATCTGTTTTTCCCATGTCTTTGCAGTCTGTTCCCGCAAGAAAGCACAAAGTGGCGCAAGCTCCTGCTCTCTGTCCCACGCCTCCAGCGCTGAATAATATGCTTTCCTGTCCTCCTCATGGATAATGATCGGAGGATGGTCGTGCAGCACAAGGAAATAATTCATGGCAAGTCTGCCTGTCCTGCCGTTTCCATCTGCAAATGGGTGGATGTTCTCAAACTTTGCATGGAAATAAGCCGCTGCGGTCAATGCATTTTTATTGTCAACTTCCCGTAGCTCCTCCAGCAGTTCTGCAACTTCAATCGGAGCATCTTCGGGCGAGGCACCAATTTCCTCCCTGCCTGTCACATAGTCATGGCGCTTGTATTCGCCAGGACGCTCTTCCAACTGATACCGCCTGGTATCATAGGTGTTTTGCGTCAACAGCCGCTGCGTCTCCCTGATAAACGATTCGTCTAAAGGCGATCTCTTATTGAATGACACGAGGAAAAACTCATTGGCCTCTTTTGCGTTCCGGATCTCAAACAGCGTCCTTAAATCTCCAGTGTAAGCGGTCACGCCGTCACGCTCAAAGATTTCCCTTGTGTCGTGATAGGTAATCTGTTCATTTTCGATTTTCCCGGAGTTGTACGCAAAGGCGATGCTGTGTCCGTTTAAAGCCTCAGCCAGCTCCGCATCCGTGCTTATTTTTTTCCGTTGCCAGATGGCAACAGCCTTTTCCTCATATCAGATCCGCTCCTTTGTGCCATTTTCAGCTGTTTCCTTTGCTGCCCGTCGATTGGCCTTCTGGCGGCGGGCGAAGCAACGGTATTTCTGAGCAGGCTTGCTGGTTGTGATGGGTTTTCCGCAATAGCCGCAGTTAATCTCATACACCGCACCAGGTCCCGTAATCCCCACCTTGATTTTGCGGTATCTATTGATGAAAGGCGCAAACTCGCCAGTCTGTCTGCCATAATTCAGACGCTCCCTTCAGACTGACGGCTCATCTGCGGTACATCCATTGTATCACAGATTCCGTCAGTTGTAACTACTCTCAACCGAATTTTAAAGGCAATAACACCCCGCGTTCATAATCATCAATGGAGAGGGAAAGGAGGCTCACATGAAGTGATATTGCTTCACCAGATCTTCTGAAATTGGATTTTTTCCGGTTGTATTCACTTTGAATCCCTGTTATAATCATCAATAAAGAAGATATGGAGCCGAGCCGGTCAAAAAGAGGTGTTACGGGAAATCATTGCGGAGGAACTGCCGACTCGCGGGGTTCCTCCGGACAATATGATTTAGCTGCGCCGTCTTGCATTCTCCGCTTCCTTCACCCTGATTCCGTGATACAGGACGCGGTTGACGGGAGTCTCCACGCCGAGCTCCTCTCCCAGACGGATCACTGTCCCGGAGAACATTTCTACCTCCGTTTTGCGCCCCCGCTCCAGATTCTGAAGTGTGGAGGGCTTATTCTCAAATGGAAGCCTCACAATCGTCTTTTCCTGCCTCTCAATCTCCGGCTCGCCGATGTCGATGCCTTTCTTCTGCGCAATCGCGGCGACCTCTCTCATGGCGGCCCGGCGAATAAAATTGGCGTCCTCGTTTGTGCGGAAAACGCCGAAGGGAATCCCCAGCAGGGCGCAGGTCATATTTTCCCCCACGTTGCACATAAATTTGAACCACAGTCCGCGCAGCATGTCGGCGTCGATCTTGTAGGGAATGCCGCAGAGTTCAAAGACCTCCTTCACAGCTATGACACGGGGGGAGAGCGTCGCGTTTTCCTTTTCCCCGAAGTGGATGTAGCCCCCATCCGGATTAAAGTTTGCGATTCCCTGGTCCATAACGATGGAAATTCTCATATAAGAATAGAGCACATGCTCCCAGCCGTAGGCTGCCGCTACCCGCTCCTCGCTCTCAATCCCGTTCATGACACAGAGAATCTGCGTCCCGGATCCTACCTGATTGCGGATATCCGTGATGGCCTGGTCCAGCCCCATATCCTTCACCGCCATAATTACCAGATCCGCCGGATCCCCTGTAAGCGCGGGCTCAATCACCGGGAATTTATAATTCACGCCGTTCAGGGTTACCCCCTGCCCTTCAAGCCTTTCCTTCCGCTCTCCCTCCGCCAGCACGCGGAAGGCTCCCGGCGCAAGTCCAGCCGCTAGGCGGGGCGCAAAGAAGGAGCCCATGGCTCCCAAACCGATCAATGTCACTTTTTTCATTTCCATTTTTGCAATCGTACCTCTCTTTCCGTTTCATAGCTATTCAGCAGCATGGCTTTTATGACCTGCGATTCACACGTCAGGCGGTGCAAGGCGCAAAAGCTACTTTGTAACAGTTTCCCACCACCCTGAAAGCAAACCTTTCCCGCAATTGCAAAAAGCCGTACCTGTCAATTCACCCATAACAACCGCCCTGCACTGACATCTTTCACCGCCGCAGCCAGGACCGCAGCGCGTCCAGCTGGCTGTCCTGATTATCATTTTGGATCAGCTCTGTCAGCACTCCTGCGAAAACCCTGGCTCCCGCAAGCTGCAAATGGGCGTTGTCCTGTCTGCCGTCCGCGCACTCACTGTCCGGGTACTCCCCCGGTTTTACCCATAGAAAAAGCTTCTTACACTCCTCCGCTCCCAGCTTCCCACAGTACTCGGTGGTGGCCTTCCCCAGATCCAGAAGCGGCAGCCCGGCTTCTTTTGCGTAGCGGATCATTGCCTCCCGATATTCCGGAAAGCTGTATGTAAATTTTCCCTCCGGGTTGTCCTCACAGTTTCTCATGGCAATGGGCGTCACCAGAATAAAGACAGCACCTTTTTGGGCACACAATTCAGCAAAGGGCGCCAGCGAAGCTCCAAAATCCTCCGGCCTCACATAGCGCTCTTCCTTCGCCTGATTGGCGTCATTGTGCCCAAACTGCGCCAGCAGATAATCTCCCTCTCCGACAGCTTTGGCAATGTCCGACAGCCTTCCCTCCTCCCTGAAAGACCTGCTGCTTCTGCCCGCCATGGCCCGGTTGTCAATGATCACATCCGCAAGCTCATAGCAGACCGCCTGAGAAAAAACGCTGTCTGAAGGATAAGAGACGCATTGCTCCGCTCCCTGAAAATATTCCCACCAGACCTGGCCCCAGCCGGTCTGGGGCTCCTTTTCCTTCGGATAACTCTGCACGGTGGAATCCCCCGCCAGAAATATTCTTGTTTTGCTCATATCATTTACCGCTTTACCGCTTTCGGCACGCTCCTTTACTTCCGGAAATAAGCCGTTCTTATAGTGAACGACAAATATATTTTCTCTTTCAGCATATACCGGTTGGGCTTCAAAGTGAAATTATTAATGTCGTTCACTATAATTTAAAACCGCCTTCCCCGCATGCCGTGCCGCTATTCCGCCAGCTTATAGAAAATCACGCAGTTCGGCTCTCCCACCGGAATCTCCTTCGCGCACATGGCCAGCGTCCCCTTTTCAATATCTACGTTGAAAAATGTCATGGTGTTGGATTCGTGGTTCAGGCTGACGAGATGCTTATTGTCCGGAAAGAGCATGGCGTCCTTGGGATAGGAGCCGCTGATGGGCAGGCACAGAATTCTGGAAAGCAGGCCCGTCTCCTCGTCCCGGTTATAAATCACCACGCTGTTGTCGCCGGCATTGGAGCTGATCAGATATTTGTAATCCATGGAAAAATTCAGGGCGCTGGCCGCCGCGTTGCCGGAGGTATAATTGCTCAGGGTGGAGATGGTCTGCACCTTCTCAAAGTAGGGGAGCCCTTTTTCCTCCTTATAGCTGTGGACGGTGATGAAATTCTTCATCTCATGGACAATGTAGACAAATCTGCCGTCCTTGCTGATCTTGATGTGTCTGGGCGCGGAATCCGGTTCGGAGCGGATCACGTCCACCTGCTTAACCGTGCCGTTCCTGTGATCGACCCTGTAGACATTGGTGTGGTCCAGGCCGGAGTCCGCCACCAGAAGGTATTTATTGTCCCTGGTCATCTTGGTGCAGACAATGTGGGCGCGGAAGCTTCGGTCCGCGATGCTGCCCATGCCCCTGTGATAGAGCTCATCGGTGATCCTGCCGATGGAACCGTCCTCGTTGAGCTTCAGCACTGTCAGCTTGCCGTCATGGTAGCTTCCCACAAAAAGGAACTTGTCCGTGTAATCCGTGGACAGGTAGCTCCCCCGCATGCCGTTGATGCCGGCATGGTTTAAGGTCTTTAAATCCCCGTTTTTCAGGATTTCATAGGCTTCCACACCGGTATCCGTGATGGAATACAGGAATTTGTTGTTTTTGGAGAGTGTCAGGTAGGAGGAATTGGTGATCTCCACTTCGTTTTTCGGATAAAAACGACCTTTCTCCATATCCACGTCAAATATTTTAATCCCAAGGTTGTCCCCCCGGGTATAGGTGGAAACATAGGCTACATATTTCGCGTCTGCCATGGCCGCGCCTCCTGTCTGAAATTCACACGCAGCTCCCGTCAGGTTTACTGCGTGTGATCTGAACCTTTATCTTTGTCTTTCTGCCTGTCAGTTTAACACTGCCGTCTTTTTAAGTCAATCGCAACATTTTACACCCTCGTTCCTGTAACATTCCTGCGGATAGTAACACTCCCCTCAGCATCCGTAACATCTATCCCCTCAGCACCGGATAAGGCGGGAAAGGATACTGCGCCGTCCTGGTATTCCCATTATTGCCGGGCATCAGCGGCTGGGGCACCTCACAGCTGCAGTCGTCCGGTACGGCAGCATTGTCAGACCCGCAGCAGCAGTCCCCGCTGACCGCATTTACACCGCAGCTCCCCGTCGCGGCACGGGACACATTCGCACCGCGGTTTAAGTCTGCTCCGCGGTTCAGGCTGTTGGAATCAGTACAACCACAGCCGTCAATACACCCGCAGCCACAGTTCTGATTCGCCGCCAGTAAAAAGATACATATAATCCACAAAAAATCCATGGATAACCTCTTGACAGTCTTTTACTTTACTCTATGCGGCGAGGTCCGGACGGTGCCTGTTTTTCCAGTGAACTACAAAAGTAATTTGCCCTTTCCTAATAAAGATAATGCGCGGGATGAGCGTATTATTTCACAGCACTCACTAATGTAAAAAAGCTAAAACCCCGTCCTGATAGGCGTATTATTTCGCGACAGCTTGATATAAATATTAAAACCCCGTCCTGTCGTCGATTTCCGGTATTTCCTCCGCCGCCCCCGGCTCTTTCACCGCCTCCAGCACATAAATCGTCCTGGCCGGTACAGTCAGCGTTCTCTCAGGCTCATGGTCCTCCGCATGCTTTTCGGTGGCAAGCACAACCTGCCAGCGCAGGCCCTTTCTCAGTAACGGCAGGGCGCACTCATGGGCCTGCCAGTGCATATTAAAGGCCAGGAACAGAAGGCTGTCCGGCTTGCCCTCCTCCGTCTTTGCGTAGGCGCCATTCAGCAGCACTCCCAGCTCCCTCCTGTACGGCTCGGAGGACGTCATATAGGCCTCCAGCCCATGGAAGGAAATATCCGGATAGCCAAGCCCCTTCACGTCCGCGCCAGTCAGAGGCTGATCCATGTGCAAAATCGGGTGCGCCCTGCGGAATGCCAGAAGCTCCTTCACAAACTGATAAAGCTCCCCATTCTTTTTCAGGTCACGCCAGTTGACCCAGGCGGTCTCGTTGTCCTGATTGTAGGGGTTATTGTTGCCCTTCTGGGTTTTGGACATCTCGTCCCCCATGAAAAGATAGGGAATGCCCTGGCTTAAAGCCAGCATGGTGAAAATATTTTTTTTCTGTTTCTCGCGGAGGGCGGTCACCGCCTTTTTGCGGGAGGGGCCCTCCTCGCCGCAGTTCCAGCTGTGATTATAACCGGAGCCGTCCCGGTTGTCCTCGCCGTTGTCCTCATTATGCTTATAATCATAGCTCACCAGGTCATTGACCCGGAAGCTGTTGTAATCCGCCACGCTGTTCATATAAGCGACGGACCGGCCGTTTCTTTTCAACACCTCCATCATGTCGTCCAGGGTATGCTCATCGCCCTTCAGGAACCGGCGGTAAGCGATCATCGGATTCTCATTGAAGGCACAAAGGCGTTTGGCCAAAGATTGCTGATTTCTGCCGGAAAGGGGCCTGTCCTCGAAGCCATAATAAATCAGCCTGACATCGGACAGCAGGGGGGCGTTTGTGACAAGCTCCATATTGACGTGATCCGCCATGATCTGGAAGCCGTCCACCCGGTATTCCAGCGTCCAGTGCTCCAGAATGGAAAGAATCTCCCGCTCATTGACCGTGCGCGGAAAATAAAACTGCATCCACAGCTCCATTCCCCGGACATGGCAGGCCCTCACCAGGTCCTTAAACTCCGCGGACGCGTCCTTTCCCGCAGCGTAGGAAGCCTTGGGCGCGTAATAAAAGCCCTCCTGGTATCCCCAGTAATTCAGCTTCTTTTCCGTCTTTTCCGGGGAGTATCCTCCGTAAGGCGTTCCTACGGGATGGGCGTCAGCGGCGCTTTTCTCCGCCTCAATAAACTCATAGGCCGGCTGCAGAAGCAGGGTGGTCACGCCAAGCTCCTGTAAATAGTCCAGCTTCTCCGCCACGCCCGCGAAGGTACCCTTATGCTTACAGCCGCTGCTGGAATGCCTGGTAAAGCCCCGCACATGAAGGCCGTACACTACCATCTGAGAAAGAGGAATATACGGCCGTCTGCTGTTCTCCCAGTCATAATCCCTCTCCGTCAGGATGCTCTCCATCTGAGCGGCACAAAACTCCTCCCCGTAGGCATGCTTCACAAACTGTGCGCCGTTTTTATCCGGTACTGTTTCTCCCTCTTCATAAAAAGCGGCCAGCGTGTATTCTCCAGGCACATTCTCTATCAGCATGGAATAGACGCTCCCGCAGCGGTACGTCTCATCAAAGGGGATTCGAAGCTCCTCCGATCCGGGGCGCGCGGATTTCAGCACCACCCCGCAGTCCGCCCCCCGGCTGACAAAGGAGGCCCGGATGGCCCGGCCCTGACGCCGGATGCCCAGTGGATAAGGGGTCGAAGGTCTGGTAGTAAAGGTATTGTTCATGAGCGGTTCTCCTTTGAATAATCTTGTCTTATTCTACCATATATCGCGTAAAGGAGTAAAGATTTTCTTTTCAGGAGAGGGAATATAATGTTGCTTTTTTTTGCAAAAAAGGGTAGTATAGGAAGAGCTTTTAAAGGAGGACATTCCATGACATACGAAAACGAACCCATTGACGAGGAAATGACCGTCACTCTGGATCTGGAGGACGGACGCACGGTAGAGTGCGCCGTCATCACCATCCTGGAGGTGGAGGGTAAAGATTATATTGTACTGCAGCCCCTGGATGAAAAGGGCGAAAATGAGGACGGGGAGGTATGGTTCTACCGCTACAGTGAAAATCCCGACGATCCAAATGAGGAGCCGGAGCTTGGCTATATCGATGACGACGCTGAGTACGAGGCCGTTGATGAAGCCTTCGAGGAATTTCTGGACGACGTGGAATTCGATGAGATTGTGGATGAGTAACAGGCCCGTGAAACCCATCAGAATCATTTTGGCCGTGAAGCAGAACCACTGTTTCACGGCCTTTTTTCTTCCAGCAGTCTGTGAAGGAACATGCTCGGCCTCTTCAGATGCCCGGCCTCCCCGCTGATGTAATAGATTTCCAGCGTGTGCTTCGCCCTGGTCATCGCCACATACAAAAGCCTGCGCTCCTCCTCAATCTCCTCCTTTGACAGATTTTTACCGCGGGGCATTCGGCCCTCGTTTACGTCCGGCAGGATCACCGTATCATATTCCAGCCCCTTGGAGCCGTGCATGGTCATCAGATAAACGCCGCTTTGGGGCTTCGCTTTTTTATTTTCCCTTAGCTGCAGCTGCCGATCTGTCTCCGCATATTCCAGCCCGTCCCTCACCTCCGTGTACTGCTCCATCTCCCCGGAAATGTCCTCATACTGCTCTAAAATTTCCTCATCCTGGTCTTCCGCCCTGGAGAGCGTATTTTTCAGATAGCGGCCATAGCCGATTCCAATCCAGATATATTTCATGGCAAGGGAGGTCCGCATTCCCTTCAGGTGCTTCACCTGGGAAGCCAAAGGTGCCGGAAGGGATGTGAAATTCATGATCTGCTCCCGAGTGATAAAGCGGTTGGGCTTATTGGCGATTCTCAGAATATCCTTCCTCTCCCCCGTTCCCAGACCAAGCTTCAGATAAGCCTCCACATCCAGATACCAGTCCTCCTCAAAAACGCTTTTGACGTTCTCTTTGATCTGATAGGGGACGCCGGCCTTTCTCAGGCGGTGGGTGAAGGCCCCCAGCTCCTTGTTGGTGCGGCAGATCAGGGCGCACTCATTGAGGTCTGGCTGCTCCCGCAAACAGGCCAGGATTTTTTCCTGCATGGCCTCCTGATTGGAAAATGCCCTGACCGCAACTCCCAGCTCTATCTGATCCTTGGGCCGGATGGCCTTCTCAAAGCGGGACTGATTGTCGGAAATCACCTTCAGGGAAGCCTGCAC
>JAJQCU010000118.1 GCA_021202575.1 Lachnospiraceae bacterium | reverse complement strand
TCATCTGTCGGGTTAAAACTATCTGATAGGCTTCTTTTTCTGATCTTGCGGTCTATTCTGTTCTTCCTGCTCCTGTTGCATTTCAGAAAATACCTCCACATTGTGCCGTGCTTTCTGATACTCCTGCATCTCAGACCGGGCGGTGCGGTACTCCGCATACGTCGCCTTTTTCTCTGCAAGCACCTGGGCATATTCTGCACTCAGGTCTTTGACCTTCGGCAGCTTTTTCACTGCTCTGTAACGCTTTCGGATGCTGATTCCGGGGTAGGCGGTAAATTATCCGTCTGGCCACCGGTAGAACAGCACACCACTCGGCATTTGCCCAGGTTCTGTACCGTAAACGTCCTCAAAAATAGCCGCCTCCGGTGTTTCCGGGGTTACACCCGATACATCCGGCGTCGGTGCTTCCCGTTCCGGCTCACCGAAGTGTAGCGTCCTGATCTCCACATCAAAGGGAAGGCCATTCTGCTCGCCGGGATAGAAGCCGACTGTTTCCTCAGTCATTGCAGGCTGTTCAGAAGCCGGTTCTTCCTGCTGGTGTTGCGGATAGCGCTCCTGAGACTGAAAAATCAATCTTTTCAAACAACATTTACCCCCGCGAACACGCATGCTCACGGGGACATCGTTTTTATAAAATATAATCCGTCATACAGTCATACCAATGTACATAAGTAACGCCGTTAACTGTAATCCTTTCATTTTCCGGAAGCAGTTCACTCCAGAGCTTCCCATAGTGGTCAATAGCCCAATCGTCCCGGTTAAACCGCCTCCACAGAATTGTCCTGCCGTTCCGGTCCAGATACTGTTCCGATACCACGCCGCTGTTATAGGTCTCAATATCCATTACACAGACCGTGTCATAGCTTTTTCCACCGATGGAGACTATATATCGACCCACAATATCCAGCAGAAAATCCTTCTTTTTGGTTTTCACCACAGACCCATCTCTCAGAATATCTTCCTTTACGGACAAATTGGTTTCGTTGCCGCAGTTATTTTCGCCAAAACCCCAGTTTGGCATAAATTCATCCCCATCCAGAAAGGTAATATAATTTTTGACATCACCGTCATTTTTGATAGTCGCCAGATAACGGCAGTGAGTGTCCGTCAGCTGCGCCACAAATACCCGGTCAATTACATGATCTTTTTCCGAACATGAAACCTCCTTTGCGGTCAGTTCCACTCCCTCAATGCCGTGTACCTTCGCCTTCCCGGTTACTTCCATATGATAAATATAATCGCACTTCCCGGAAGGAGAGTCATACATCCCCCAGGAAAGCTTTTCCCCGGGCTTCGGCACCAGAAACCAGCCCATCAGCTCCTCCCATTTCACGGAAAACGGAGTCTTACCGCTTTCCGTGATTTCATATTCCGGCATAAATTCAGGCAATCCTTTCATTTCTTCCTTTTCTCCTTTCACATCGATGGTATGATATGGATATCTGCTCTTAAAATTCTGCTTCGCCGTATAAAGACGGCTCTTCACGGTTCCCACCGGAATGCCAAGCTGTTTCGCGATTTCTGCCTGAGACATTTCCTTCCAGAAATACAGGAAAAGAATCTGTTTATCCTTATCACCCAGTAAACTCAAAGTTTCTCTCACCACAGATACTTCAGCAATCCCATATTTGCTGTCAGAACTCAGTTCCTTTTCCGTCAGCTCATCAATCGGAATCTCAAGCTGAACAGCTTTCCTCCTGAAATAATCATTGCACTTATTTCTGGCAATACTGATCAACCAGGCCTTGAAGGAATCCCTGTCCCTCAATTGAGAAAACTTCCGGCAGGCTGTCAAATAAACCTCCTGCAGCACATCCTCGGCGTCCTCCTTAGACTGAATCTGAAATTTTACAAAACGCTCCACAGCAGACTGTTCCGCAGCCAGCAGTGTTTCAAAATCATCCACATCATCACCTCCCATCCTCATACATTGAATGGGATCTTTTTATTGTTCCGTGAAAACCGGTTTCACTGATATAGACGTTTCCAAACCCCAAAAAGTTCATTTTTTTATCATTTTTCTTAAAAAGGGAAACATTTTCCTATATAAAGAAATGGGTGCCTCCCGACACCCATTTCTTCATTCTCAGCTTTTAAATAATTGAATACCCAATCCCTTTCAGCTCAATTTCTTTCAACAGCCAGTCTCCGTAATCCTCCACCAGAAGGAATGACCAGTTCTCCTCATCCTCCGGGCTTTGTATCGCCATAATCATGTCATCCCCCTCCCTGATCAGAACCACATCCTTGTGATCAATAGAGTTGACGCCGTCCGACGCGGTATAGCTTTCCATATAATAACGGACAAATACCGGGTCATCCTCAAGATAGACTACAGTATCTCCTTCCTCCAGCTGACCCTTCCATTCATCCATACCTTTTATCAGTGAAAGATATTCTGAACCATCGATATCTTCATAACGGCGTGGAAACTGCGACAGAATTTCTGAAATATGATGCGCCGTTCCCAGATTTTCTGAATATTCATAGCTGACGCAGACACCATAGGCGCCCATCATAACTTCATTTACCTGATAATCGCCGTCTGTATTATCATCTGCTGTCTCTGTCTGTCCGCTTCCTTCAGAAATTTCAGCAGAATTCTGACAGGAACAGAGCACAAACATCATTACCACACAAAGAAATAAAACCATTTTTTTCTTCATGTTAAAGCCCCTCTCATATTTACATTGAACGACAATTATTTTTGCCATTCACTATAAAACCTTTATTTTTTCTGAAATGCTCTGCTACTCCTCAGATTCCGTCTCTTCCGATCTGTCCTCCGGCTCGTAATCAAGATCACTGCCCTCAAAATCCTCATCTTCAGAGTCTTCAAAATCTTCTGAGCCGCTCTCTTCCTCCACGGTCCGTCTGATCTTCGTCATCTGCGCTACACTGACTCCTTCATCCAGATTCATCAGCTTCACGCCGGAGGTAATTCTTCCCATGGTAGAAATATCGCTGACCCTGATCTGAATAATCACGCCTTCCGTGGTGATCATCATAATCTCATCATCATCATCCACAGCCATAACACCCATGACATCTCCGGTCTTTTCGGTGATCTTATAGCATTTGACGCCCTTGCCTCCGCGGTTCTGCGCGCTGAACATATTCATATCCGTCAGCTTGCCCAGACCCTTTTCCGAGGCGATCAAAAGCTTTTCACCCATCTCATCGGTCTGCATGCCGACTACCTCGTCGCCCTCATTCAGGCGGATACCGGTAACACCCATAGAATCCCTGCCGGTAGCTCTCACATCGGACTGCTTGAAGCGAATACACATGCCTTTCTTTGTCACCAGCATAATATGAGTGTCCTCATTGACCACGCCGACACCGATCAGTTCATCACCCTCTCTTAAGTTGATGGCAATCAGGCCGCTCTTTCGAATATG
Source organism: Lachnospiraceae bacterium (assembly GCA_021202575.1). Lineage (GTDB taxonomy): Bacteria > Bacillota > Clostridia > Lachnospirales > Lachnospiraceae > RGIG6307. The sequence continues at coordinate 5,354 of JAJQCU010000118.1, read as the reverse complement.
ATTGTAGGCAGTCACCGGCGTCTTTTTCACAAGGCCGTTCTTTGTTGCCATAATCAGCTGATAATTTTCATTATACTCATCTACCGGCACAATGGCGGAAATTTTTTCTTCCGGATTAAGCTGCAGCAGATTGACAATAGCGGTTCCTCTGGCAGTTCTGCCGGCTTCCGGAATCTCGTATGTCTTCATCTTATAGACACGGCCAAAATTCGTATACATCATCAGGTCGCTGTGGGTGGTAGTCATGACCAGATTGACAATATAATCATCCTCAATGGTCTGCATGCCTCTGATTCCACGGCCTCCCCGGTTCTGCGCCTTGAAATTGTCCATGGTCATGCGCTTCACATAACCCAGATTGGTCATGGCAAGGACTGTATCATTCAGAGGTACAAAATCCTCAGTGTTGAACTCTGAATCGTCAAACACAACCTTTGTGCGGCGGTCATCCCCGTATTTCTCCGCGATAGCACTGATTTCCTGTTTGATCACACCGTAGAGCAATTTCTTGTCAGACAGGAGTGCCTTAAAATAAGAAATTTTACTTTGTAAATCCTCATGCTCGCTCTCCAGCTTGTCCCTTTCCAGACCGGTCAGAGCCCTCAGACGCATATCCACAATGGCCTGAGCCTGCGCGTCGCTGAAACCGAACCTTTCAATCAGGCGGGCCTTCGCCGCGCCCACATTCTCGCTGCTGCGGATAATATTGATCACTTCGTCAATATAATCCAGCGCCATTAAAAGGCCCTGTAAAATATGGTCTCTTTCCTCCGCTTTATTTAAATCATATTTTGTGCGGCGGGTAACCACATCCTCCTGGTGTTTCAGATATACCTGAAGCATTTCCAGCAAATTCATAACCTTGGGCTGGTTATTGTCCGTCAACGCCAGCATAATCACACCAAAGGTATCCTGCAGCTGGGTATGCCTGTACAGCTTATTTAAAATTACATTAGCGTTGGCGTCCTTGCGCACCTCAATCACCACCCGGATACCCTCTCTGTTGGATTCGTCCCGGATAGCGGTGATGCCTTCAATTTTTTTGGCCTTCACCAGATCAGCCATCTTTACAATCAGATTGGCCTTATTAACCATATAGGGAAGCTCAGTCACAATAATCTGGCTCCTGCCGCTGGGCATGGTCTCAATCTCTGTCACCGCGCGGACCTTCAGCTTGGCCCGGCCGGTGCGGTAAGCCTGCTCAATTCCCCTGGTACCCAGAATGGTAGCACCTGTGGGAAAATCCGGCGCCTTGACGATCTGTAAGACCTCCTCGATGGTAGTCTTCCTGTCCTCCTGCACATAATTATCAATAATCTTCACCACCGCGTTGACCACCTCCCGCAGATTGTGGGGAGGAATATTGGTGGCCATGCCTACCGCGATGCCGGTGGCGCCGTTAACTAACAGGTTGGGATAACGGCTGGGAAGCACCACAGGCTCCTTCTCCGTATCATCAAAGTTGGGCACAAAGTCCACGGTGTCCTTGTTGATATCCGCCAGCATTTCCATGGAAATCTTCGACAGGCGGGCCTCCGTGTAACGCATGGCCGCCGCGCCATCCCCGTCCATGGAACCAAAGTTTCCATGGCCATCCACCAGAGTATAGCGCATATTCCAGTCCTGAGCCATATTGACCAACGCCCCATAGATAGAGGAATCTCCATGGGGATGATATTTACCCATGGTATCACCTACAATACGAGCGCTCTTTCTGTGCGGCTTATCGGGACCATTGTTCAGCTCGATCATAGAGTAAAGGATACGCCGCTGCACCGGCTTTAAACCATCCCTGACATCCGGCAGCGCGCGCGCCGCGATGACGCTCATGGCATAGTCGATGTAGCTGGTCTCCATGGTCTTTTTTAAGTCCACTTCATGTATTCTGTCAAAAATCTGATCGTCCATCTATGATCCCTTCCATTATCTGTACAAAGCGATGTTTAAGTGATGTCCAGGTTCTTCACAAATTTCGCGTTGGCCTCGATAAACTCTCTTCTCGGCTCCACCTTATCTCCCATCAGGGTTGTGAAAATCAGGTCAATTTCCGACTCTGTATCCTCCTGCATGTGAACTTTCAGCAGAATTCTGTTTTCCGGATCCATGGTGGTCTCCCAGAGCTGATCCGCGTCCATCTCACCAAGGCCCTTATAACGCTGAATCTTATTATTCTGGTCTCTGCCGATCTCCTCCATAATGCTGTTCATCTCTTCCTCGGAGTAGGCATACCAGACCTTTTTATTTTTCTCAATCTTATAGAGCGGCGGCTGTGCCAGATACACATGCCCCTGCTTGATTAACTCCGGCATAAAACGATACAGGAAGGTCAGCAGGAGAGTAGCGATATGGGCGCCGTCCACATCCGCATCCGTCATCAGGATAATCTTGTCATAGCGGAGCTTTGTAATATCAAAATCCTCATGAATCCCTGTGCCGAAAGCGGTAATCATGGCTCTAATCTCGGCGTTGCCGTAGATTCTGTCAAGCCTTGCTTTTTCCACATTCAGAATTTTGCCGCGGAGAGGCAGAATCGCCTGAGTAGCCCGGTTTCTGGCGCTCTTGGCGCTGCCGCCGGCGCTGTCTCCCTCCACAATATAGATCTCACAGTTGGCCGGATCCTTGTCACTGCAGTCCGCCAGCTTTCCGGGCAGAGAAAAGCCGTCCAGGGCCGTCTTTCTGCGGGTTAAATCTCTGGCCTTCCTTGCCGCCTCGCGGGCCCGCTGCGCCAGCAGAGATTTCTCACAGATGGTCTTGGCCACCGCGGGATTCTGCTCCAGAAAATATTTCAGCTGTTCAGACACGATGCTGTCCACCGCGCTTCTGGCTTCCACATTGCCCAGCTTCTGCTTTGTCTGGCCCTCAAACTGCGGATCTTCAATCTTCACACTGATGATGGCGGTCAGACCCTCCCTGATATCCTCTCCGGAAAGATTGGGCTCGCTGTCCTTTAACAGCTTATTGGTTCTGGCATAGTCATTGAAGGTTTTAGTCAGGGCGTTTTTAAAGCCTACCAGATGCATGCCTCCCTCGGGAGTATTGATATTATTGACAAAGCTGTAAATGCTCTCTGTATAGGAATCATTATGCTGCATGGCGACCTCTACATAGACGCCGTTTCTGGTTCCCTCAAAATAAATCACATTCTCATAAAGCCCGTCCTTACTCTTATTCAAGTAAGTAACAAACTCCTTGATACCGCCCTCATAATAAAACTCGGACTTTCTGATTTTCGGAGCCTTTTTTTCTTCCTCTTTTGTCGCATCATTATCCGCTTTCCCGGATTCTTTTCCTGAAACGGAAGACTCTCCGATTTGCGTAGGAACAGTCTCCTGGCCTTCCCCGCGAAGCTCCGCATCCTCATTGGCCCGCTCCAAAAGCTCCTCCAGCTTTTCTTCCTTTGCCGCCTCGGGAAGCTCCTTCTCCTCCTCCGTCCGCTGGTCAATCAGAACGATGCGCAGCCCTTTTGTCAGAAACGCCATCTCCCTCAGACGCTGCTTCAGCACATCATACTCAAAAACCGTTGTCTCCGTAAAGATTGTGGCGTCCGGCTTAAAAGTAACGGTGGTCCCGGTTTTATTGATATCGCAGGTACCCACTTCCTTCAGCGGATAACACACATTTCCTCTCTCATAGCGCTGCTGATATACCTTTCCGCCGCTGTAAATTTTTACCTCCAGCCAGTCCGAAAGAGCGTTCACCACGCTGGCTCCCACTCCGTGAAGTCCTCCGGAAACCTTATAACCGCCGCCGCCGAACTTACCGCCCGCGTGCAGCACGGTGAATACGACTTCCACCGCGGGAATCCCGGCCTTATGGTTGATCCCGATGGGAATTCCCCGGCCATTGTCCGTTACCGTCACCGAATTGTCCTCATTAATCACAACCTCAATCCGGTCACAGGCTCCCGCCAGCGCCTCATCCACGGAATTATCCACAATCTCATAAACCAGATGATGCAGTCCTCTGCTGGAAGTCGTCCCTATATACATACCGGGTCTCTTCCTTACCGCCTCAAGACCCTCCAAAATCTGAATTTGATCCGCACCGTATTCAGCACTCATGTAAAGTAATCCTTTCTCAGTTTTCCACACTCACGGTTCCATTCACAACCTTAAACACTTTATTCACCTCAAACCGCCTGTTGATAAATTCCTCCAGCCCGGTACAGGTAATAATTGTCTGAATCTCTCCAATGCTCTCCAGCAGATAATTCTGCCGGCTGCTGTCCAGCTCCGATAAAACATCATCCAGCAGAAGCACCGGCGTATCGTGTGAAACCCTCTTCACAAGCTCTATTTCCGATAATTTCAAAGCCAGAGCCGCCGTCCTCTGCTGCCCCTGGGAACCATACCTCCTGATATCACAGCCGTCAATTGAAAAAATACAGTCGTCCTTGTGAGGCCCCGTGCAGGTCTGTTTCAGCTTCAGATCTCTCTCCCGGCCCTCCTTCAGCTTTTTTTCAAAAAAATCAGCCCTCACATCCGGCTCATATCCCAGATACAGATTTTCCTTTCCTCCGGAAAGATTTCTGTGAATCCTATTGATGATACCGTTTAGCTCCAGGATAAACCTTTCTCTTCTCTCAATCACCCTGCGGCCATAGCGCACAAGCTGCTCATCCCATACGTCCAGAGAATCGTACAGGCTGTTATCATAATACAGATCCTTCAGAAGCTTATTTCTGTTCATCAGAACCTTATTGTATTGATTTAAATGATAGAGGTAGGACTGGTCCAGCTGACAAAGCTCTATATCGATAAACCTCCTTCTGGCGGAGGGACCGTCCTTGATGATGGAGAGATCCTCCGGTGAAAAAAAGACCACCTTCAACAACCCGATCAGCTCTGAGGCCTTCCTGATTTTCTGCCCGTCAACCGCGATTCCCTTCGTACTAAATTTGCGAAGATGCATATCAATCTTATGCTCCAGACCGTTTTTTTCAATCATGGTCCGGATATGCGCTTCCTCCCGGTCGAAACGGATCAGTTCCCTGTCTCTGCTGCCCCGGTGGGATTTGGTGGTGGCGGACACAAAAACCGCTTCCAGAATATTGGTCTTTCCCTGAGCGTTGTCCCCGTAAAAGATATTGACGCCGCTGCCAAACTGCAGCCTCAACCCCTCATAATTTCTGTAATCCGCAAGCTCAATGGATTTGATAATCATGATTTACCATTTTCCACTGTAAATTCCTTACCCTGAAAGCTGACTACATCTCCGGGCACAACCTTCTTGCCCCTCTGCGTCTCCACATGGCCGTTCAGGCTTACATGGCCGTTCTGAATGACGATTTTGGCGTCCACGCCGGAATCCACAAGACCGGCAAGCTTCAGGGCCTGGCCCAGCTTGATATAATC
>JAJQCU010000101.1 GCA_021202575.1 Lachnospiraceae bacterium | reverse complement strand
TGCAGAAGGTAGTTGCCCAGAAATCTGGCCGGATGATTTCTGAAAGCATAGAGAAAATCCGCCACCCCGGCATTGCCGCCCTGTCCGCAGCACAGCTTGAAATAAAAGCTGACCAGCCCCACATCAAGCCAGATGGTGAGCAGATTGACAATCAGCGAAATGGATATGACAGAGCTGCTGTAATCAGCCCCCAGAGAGATGGAGGAGAGGAGGATCATAATGAGCTGCATGGTGATGGCCGGAAACCAGTGGCCACGCAGGGAATTCTTGGCGGCGGTTTTTAATTCCGCGTTTGTATGGTACATATTGACTCCTTTTATAATAGTGGGTTTCACGGCAGCGGCCGTGTTTTCTGCGGCTATTATAGCATGACGTATTTCAAAACACAATGCGGGCGGAATATAAGTTTTTCTTAAAATTCTGTTAGTTACTATTCACGGCCCTCCTCTTCGGGTGCGCCCACATGAGAGAAAGCATCCGCTGTCTTCGCTTCGCTACGGATCGCGCTGAACAGACATCCCCCGGACGTCTGGCGTCGCAAAAACGCGACTCATCTTTTTGCTTATGTGGGTGGAGTTCCTGCTTCACAGGCTTCAGAAAATGTGGAAAATGAGCAATCTTAGCTTTGTAAGGGGCGGGAAAGCACGCGGAGCCATGAAGCGGGTGAGATTGCGAAAGCAGGAGCGGGAACCTGTGAATAGTAATTTATGACGATATGACACAGGAGCGATCTGAAAAGATGGATGACACACTGAAAATAGATGTTAAGATCAACAGCGGCGATTTGTACGATTATATGCTTCGCCATGCCTATCACGGCGCTCAGGGACTTCTGGGAAGCTGTGTGGGAGCGCTGGCAGTTATTATTTTTTTGGGAAATCATCAGTGGATTTACCTGATTGCCGGCGTGGTCATGCTGGCCTACCTTCCCTGGAGCCTTTTTTTAAAGAGCAAGCAGCAGGCGATCAATACCCCGGCCTTTCGGGAGACTCTGCATTACGAGTTCAATGAAGAGGGCATCTCGGTCAGCCAGAGAGAGGCGACGGAGAGCATAAAGTGGGAGGATATGTACCGCGCTGTGTCCACGGGGCGCAGCATTATTATCTACACCACCCGTGTCAACGCCTGTATTTTTCCCCGCAGAGAGATGAAAGAGCAGGAGATGGACGTGATTCAGTTTATCTGCACCCACATGGAGCCCGGGAAGGTGAGAATCAGGAGATGAGAACCCCTCAGAGAGGAAGGCTGACGGTTCCCGCAGCCTGTGAACGGAGGAGTGAAAGGCTGATATGAGGAGGCTTCAATGAAAAAAACGACAGAGACATTTTCTTCCCGGGAAACCTTTGCCCTGGGAGAAAAGATGGGGCGGGAGGCGGCTCCGGGAAGTCTGATTGCTCTGATTGGCGATCTGGGCGTGGGGAAAACCGTATTTACTCAGGGCGTGGCTAAGGGTCTGGGGGTTATGGAGCCGGTATCCAGCCCCACATTCACAATTTTGCAGATCTACGAAGAGGGGCGGCTGCCCTTTTATCATTTTGATGTATACCGCATCGGGGATCCGGAGGAGATGGAAGAGATCGGTTACGAGGATTATTTTTACGGGGAAGGATTGTGCATGGTGGAGTGGGCAAATCTGATTGAGGAGCTTCTGCCCGCGGACTGCACCCGGATTACCATAGAGAAGAATCCGGATCGTGGCTTTGACTATCGACGGATTATTGTGGAAAGGGGAACGGATTGAGTGAACGGCAGCGGCCAGCGGCCGCTTTCACTTATGATGTGTTTGGATAAAAAATGAAGATTTTAGCGATTGACAGCTCCGGGCTGGTGGCGACAGTGGCTCTTTTAGAGGACGAGGATCTGATCGCGGAGTATACTGTCCATTATAAAAAAACACATTCCCAGACACTGCTTCCCATGCTGGATGAAATACGGACCATGGCGGAGCTGGATTTAAAGACGATTGACGCCATCGCGGTGGCCAGCGGGCCCGGCTCCTTCACCGGTCTGCGGATTGGCTCGGCGACAGCCAAGGGGCTGGCGCAGGGACTGGAAAAGCCCATCATTGAGGTGCCCACGCTGGAGGGGCTGGCCTGGCAGATGTACGGCAGCTCCGCGCTGGTCTGCCCTTTGATGGACGCCCGCAGAAATCAGGTGTATGCGGGAATCTATGCTTTTGCACCGATGGGGCAGAGCGAGGAAATGGCGAAACCGGAAAAAGGCGATACTACGCCGGGCAATAACATGACAGAGAAAAGGGCGGAGCCTGATGGGAATATGTCTCAGGAATATGAAATGACGTGCCTTATGGAAGGCGTCTGCTGTCTGCTGCCGGAGGTGGTGGAAAGGTTGAACGGCCTGGGAAAGCCGGTGGTGCTTCTGGGGGACGGCGTGCAGGCGTATCGTGAGACGTTAAAGGAGACGTTGAAGGTGCCTTATACCTTTGCCCCGGCCCATCGAAGGCTTCAAAGCGCCGCCGCTGTGGGAGCCCTGGCACTGCGGTATGCCGCTCAGGGGAGAATGGTGTCCTGCTATGAGCACAAACCGGAGTATTTCCGCTTAAGCCAGGCGGAGCGGGAGCTGGCGGAAAAGAAGGCGGGGAGCCCTGATATGAGCGACTTTGAGAAGGACGGAAAGATGGCCCGGACGCATGGCTTTGAGAAGACCGGAGAAGCCGGACAGACTGAGGAGCCTGAACGTGAAGCCTGAAATTCGCCCCATGGAAGCAGCGGATGTGCCCGCAGCCGCCGCCATTGAGGCCGTCAGCTTTTCCGAACCCTGGAGCGAAAGGTCTTTTCTGGAAATGATTGAGAGAGAGGACACCCTGTACCTGACAGCCGTGTCAGATGAAAAGGTTGTGGGAATTTGCGGCCTGCTGATCGGCCCTTATGAGGCGGAGGTATTCAATGTAGCCGTTGCCCCTCAAATGCGAGGGCAGGGTATCGCTGGGGAAATGTTCGCCGAGCTTCTGCGCCGGGGAAGAGAGCGGGGCGTGGAGAATTTTACACTGGAGGTGCGCGCCTCCAACCAGGCCGCAATTCATTTATATGGAAAAAACGGATTCGTCACCGAGGGAGTGAGACCCTGTTTCTATTCAAACCCTGAAGAAGACGCCCTGATTATGTGGAGACGGGGATAGCCTGAGACGGGAAATTATAAAAGAGCTGCAGGTAAGCAGGTGCTTTGGTTTTATATAAACTAAGGCGAAGATTAACGATGAGTTTTTCGCCGTGTTTATATAAAACCAAAGTGCCGGAAACACTGCTAATTAAATAGAGAGATTATTTTATGCTGGATATTTGTCTGCTGGGAACCGGCGGAATGATGCCCCTGCCCTACAGGTGGCTGACCACCATGGTGTCCCGCTATAACGGAAAAAGAATTATGAATGACAGCGGCGAGGGGACACAGATTGCACTGAACGAGAAGGGGTGGAGCCCCAAACCCATCGACATTCTGTGCTTCACCCACTATCACGCTGACCATATCAGCGGCCTGCCGGGGCTGCTTCTGACCATGGGAAACGCCGAGCGCACCGAACCCCTTCTGATGATCGGACCCAAGGGGCTGGAACGGGTGGTGAACGCGCTTCGTGTCATAGCGCCGGAGCTGCCCTTTGAGATACAGTTCAGGGAGCTGAATGAGCCGGAGGAGATTCTGGATTTCGGGGATTTCGTTATCACCGCGTTTCGGGTTAAACATAACGTGGTATGCTACGGTTATTCGCTGGAGATTAAGCGCCAGGGGAAATTTGACATGGAGCGGGTGCTGGCCGCCGGTATTCCGCAGAAATACTGGTCCCGGCTGCAGAAGGGAAATGTGATTGAGGCGGACGGGGTGACCTATACCCCGGATATGGTGCTGGGGCCGCCGCGCAAGGGGCTGAAGGTGACCTATTGCACGGACACCCGTCCGGTGAAGACCATCGCGGAGCACGCCGCGGACAGCGACCTGTTCATCTGCGAGGGGATGTACGGAGAGCCGGACAAGCTGGCCAAGGCGAAGGAATATAAACACATGACCTTTTATGAGGCAGCGAAGCTGGCCAGAGAAGCGGAAGTGAAGGAGCTGTGGCTGACCCATTACAGCCCGTCTCTGATGAAGCCGGAGGAATATATGGACGGCGTGCGCAAAATTTTCCCGAATGCCGTTGCCGCCAGAGACGGCAGGACGGTAACGCTGAATTTTGAGGATTAAGAATGTTACAAGAGGAGAAAGATATTTTAATACTGGCTATCGAGAGCTCCTGCGATGAGACCGCCGCCGCGGTGGTCAGAAACGGCAGGGAAATTCTGAGCAATGTTATTGCCTCTCAGATTGATCTGCACACTCTTTACGGCGGGGTGGTGCCGGAGATTGCTTCCCGCAAGCATATTGAAAAAATCAATCAGGTCATCGATCAGGCCGTCAGACAGGCGGGGGTGGCCCTGCGGGAGGTGGATGCCATCGCGGTCACCTATGGACCGGGGCTGGTGGGAGCTCTCCTGGTGGGAGTTTCCGCGGCCAAGGCGCTGGCCTTTGCGCTGGACAAGCCACTGGTGGGAGTCCATCACATTGAGGGGCATATCTGCGCTAATTATCTGCAGTATCCTGAGCTGGAGCCGCCCTTTATGAGCCTGGTGGTCAGCGGCGGCCACTCCCATCTGGTGATTGTCAGGGACTATGGAGAATATGAGGTTATCGGCCGCACCCGGGACGACGCGGCGGGAGAGGCCTTTGACAAGGTGGCCCGGGCCATCGGTCTGGGATATCCGGGCGGCCCCAAAATCGATAAACTGGTGGCGAAAGAGGGCAATCCGGACGCCATCGTCTTTCCCAGAGCCAGCGTGGGCGGCAGCGTCTATGATTTCAGCTTCAGCGGCCTGAAATCCGCGGTGCTGAATTATCTGAACGAATGCAAAATGAAGGGGATCGAGGTCAACAGGGCGGATGTGGCGGCGTCTTTTCAGAAGGCGGTCACGGATGTGCTGGTGGCTCACGGGATTCAAGGGGCGAGGGATTACGGCTTCCATAAGCTGGCGCTGGCGGGGGGCGTGGCCTCCAACACCGCGCTGCGCAGAGCCATGAGGGAAGCCTGTGAAAAAGAGGGCATCGAATTTTATTACCCGGCGCCCGTTTTATGCACTGACAACGCGGCCATGATCGGCTCGGCGGGGTATTATGAGTACCGCAAGGGCGTTCGCTCCGGCTGGGATCTGAACGCGGTGCCAAACCTGAAGCTTGGGGAACGATGAAGGAGCAGCGATGAGGAATTGGAAGCATATCGCCATTGTGCTGGCGGCAGGCAGGGGAAAGCGGATGCATGCGCAGACCGCCAAGCAATATCTGCTTTTGCGCGACAGGCCGGTTCTGTATTATTCATTGAGAGTCTTTCAGGACAGCTTTGTTGACAGTATCATTCTGGTAGCTGGAGAGGATGAGACAGACTACTGCCGTGAGGAGATTGTGGAAAAATATGGATTTTCCAAAGTGCGGGACATTGTGGCCGGCGGGAGAGAGCGGTATCACTCGGTGTATGAGGGATTAAAGGCGGCTCAGAAGCTGGCGGGCCGCACAGCCTGCGGGTTCTCCGGCGATGATGAAGGCGGAATGCCTGACGGAGTGCGGAACGGAAGTGTATTGACTGGCGGTATATTGACCGGCAGTTAATTAACAGGACTAACCGGCAGTTCGTTAACCGTCGACGATGCCGGGAAAAGTACCGCGGTCTACATCCATGACGGCGCCCGCCCGTTTATTACGGAAGAAATTTTGCTGCGGTTGAGGGAGAGCGTGGAGCAGTACGGCTCCGCTGTGGCGGCCATGCCGGTCAAGGATACTATCAAGATCGCTGACGCGGACGGCTTTGTGACATTCACTCCCGACAGAACCAAAACCTGGCAGGTGCAGACGCCCCAGTGCTTTGATCTTGACTGGATATATCCAGCCTACAGACGTCTGATTGAGGAAGAGGAGTCCCTGCTTGCCCGGGGTGTCCACATCACGGACGACGCCATGGCGGCGGAGTTGTACGGCGGCGGAAAGGTTCATCTGGTGGAGGCAGACTACAGGAATATCAAGATTACCACGCCGGAGGATTTGGCAGTGGCGGAGAGATTTTTGCAGGATATCGTATAAAGCCGGAGCCTGAACGAAAGAAAAGAGCCCCGACAGGAATTGCTGCCTGCCGGGGCTTTTGGGATTCTGAGAGAAGGAATGTTGTTTTTTCACGGATATTCCTTATAAGTGATATCCGATTAAATGCTTTGGTGAGAATTCGTTAAACAGAGATTCCTCTGTTTTTTTCATATATACAACAACCCGGTTTCCGGAAAAGTGCAGCTGAAAATGAACGCTGCCCACGCTGGTATCGCAGAGGCAGCAGCGGATATACAGGCAGTCTTCACTGATCCAGGCGCCGCTGGAGGCCGCGCACATCTGATAGATGGGGAAGGTGATCTCCTGACAGCCGCCAAAGCCGAAGGGGATCTCCCAGGTGTCCCCGTCAACCCTGAAAGAAAGGCAGCCGCCGGACTCACCGAAGGAGACGGACATCTTCCGGACATGGATGCTGTTTTCCTCCTACTCGTAGATTTTTCCGTTCACCCGATGCAGCAAGGGGAGCCGGTATGCTCCGTCGACGGGGGCAATCGTAAGGCTTGCGGTTAATCCGGCCAGAGAGGCCTGCGCGGAGCTTTCTTCTTTTTTTTCATCCGTGATCTGATCCAATATTTCCTCAAAAAAAGCGTTATAAATAAACTGATTCCCGCCGCTTAAGCCCTGGGTGTCCGCAGTGGTGACGCAGATCAGGTCCGCCTCCGGCTGTATAATCAGAAGCTGGCCGCCTCTGCCGTAGCAGACGTTTCCGCCGCGCTCGGTTCTCCAGAACTGCATGCCGTAGCCGCAGGCCTCGCTCGGCAGAGGCGCTTTCATGACGGTGGGAGAGATAAAGGACAGGGCCTGATCGATGTATTTTTCGGAAATACGCTTCTCCCCGAAGATGGTTCCCTTACAGGAGAGGACGTATCCGATTTTCATCAGGTCCATGGGGGTGCACATCAGCCCGCTGCCTCCCATGGATACGCCGCATGGATCCGTCAGCATATAGCTGTCCCCGCTCAGATCCAGGCCGTGAAACACCGTGCTTTTCATGAAATCCCAGAAGGGCATGCCGGTCAGCTTTTCGATCAGGGCGCAGAGCACGTGGGAAGAACTGGTGTCATAGTGAAAAATCGTTCCCGGCGGATGGTCGGGCGGGGTGATGAAGAAGCTCTCCACCCAGTCGTCGGTGAGCCCCAGCTTATAGGTGGTCTCGCTGTAGCAGGTGCGCATTTCCAGCATATTCTGCAGAGTCATTTCCGCAAGATAAGGATGTACATCTGCCGGGCACTTCTCCGGAAATAAATCCACGATCCTGTCATTGGCATGAAGCACACCGCGGGTGATCAGATAGCCGATTCCCAGCGAAACCATGCTCTTGCTGACGGAGAACATCCGGTGCAGCTTTTCTCTGTGATAGGGCCTGTAATAGCCCTCATAGACCAGTTTTCCGCGGCGCATCAGCAGAAGGCTGTGCATCGGAATCTGATTCCGCTCAAGACGCCGGATCATATTTTCAATCTGCTCAGAACCGATTCCCACGGACTCCGGGGAAGCGACGGGAAGTTCAAACATAGGCTCCTCCTGAAATGTAAAGGGTATGATACCATGGTTCCCAAGGCCATAAATGCGAATGTACGCATTCGATTCCTGACCTTTTGTACCTTGTATCATATTACCAATTTTGCCTCCGCTTTACAAGAATTTTGGAGAAAACATTTTCTGCTTGAGAAAAGCTTTTCAGGGAGCTGAAAAAAGCGGAAGGACGATATATCGACCGAATCCTCAAAAATATGTGTTAAAATTAAGAAGCAAATGAACAACACCGGTTGACAATATAGGATATATTCTATATAATATTATCGAGGGAGGAAAGAAAACTTGCCGGTTATATCAAGATTTCATGGACTTGTCATAAAAATGTACCTGAGACAAAAGGAACACAATCCACCGCATATTCATGCAATCCGCGGCGATAGCGTAGGGATGTTTTCACTGTCTGACGGAATGATGTTTGAGGGGGATCTGGACATTCAGGAGCAAAGGATGGTAAAACAGTTCATTGAACGATACGGAAGAGAACTCCTTGATATGTGGGAAACACAGCAATTTACTTATCTTGAACCTGTTGTAAAATAGAGAAAGGCTGGTGTTGTTCATGATGCACAAAATTTATACCGTAAAAGCGAAAAGTAATTTTATCCTGGAAACTGTTTTCTTTGACGGCTCGGTCAGGGAATATGATGTCAGGAACCTGTTATCTCTTTATCCGCGGATGAAGGCGCTGGAGGATTGGGAGCTGTTCTCCCGGGTACGGGTAGATACCGGAAATTATGGCGTTTCCTGGAATGATGAACTGGATCTGGACGCGGAGACGATATGGGAGGACGGCGTGCTTCTGAGTCGGGATCGTACTTCCGTTATGCTGCAGCTGGCAGCGAATTTGTCAGAGGCCAGGGAAAGGGCGGGCCTTACTCAGAAGCAGCTTGCGGAGCGGACCGGCATTTATCAGGCGGATATCAGCAAAATTGAACGCGGACTGGGAAATCCGTCTGTCGCACCCCTGAGACGTCTGGCGGAAGGGCTCGGCATGGAGCTGGAGATTGAGTTCAGGGGAACGCTTTCCGATGAGCAGCCAGCGAGGGAGTTTTAACGGAAAGCAGAAGAACATTTTATATAAAACGGCTGGAATACTCTGAAATTTTCGTCTGTAGAGTATGCAT
>JAJQCU010000050.1 GCA_021202575.1 Lachnospiraceae bacterium | reverse complement strand
ATAAAGTTACTATTCACGAATAGTATTGTGCCGGGCCGGCGCCAAACATCACATCAAAAGAAAAAGAACGAGGGAATAACGATATGATATCCAATCAGATACTGCAGAGTACAATCGACGGACTGAAAAACATCGGCAGAGTGGAGCTGGCCGTCATGGACGCGGACGGCAAGGAGATCGCTTCCACCGGCGACATGCGGGAATGCGCGGGCCGCTGCGCGGAATTTGCCAGATCCGTGGCGGAGTCTCAGGAGGTGGCCGGGCACCAGTATTTCAAAATTTACGATGAATACCAGCTGGAGTATATTCTGGTCGTGCAGGGTACCGGGGATACCGCCTACATGATCGGCAAGATGAGCGCCTTCCAGATTCAGACCCTGCTGGTGGCCTACAAGGAGCGCTTTGACAAGGACAATTTTGTCAAGAACCTTCTGCTGGATAATCTGCTTTTAGTGGATATCTACAGCCGCTCCAAGAAGCTTCACATGCCCTTTGAGCAGCGCCGTACCGTGCTGATTATCCAGGCGGATAACGGCAAGGAGATGAATATGCTGGAGCTGACAAGGACGGCCTTTGGCAACAGCCCCCGGGAATTTATCACCGCTGTGGATGAGAAGGATGTCATCATTGTCAAGGATCTGGGGGAGAATGAGACCAACGCTGATATTGACCGCTATGCCGCGGGCGTGCTCCGCGCTCTTTCCAGGGATGGGATCAAAAACGCCCATATTGCCTACGGCACCTCCGTCGGGGAGATCAAGGATGTGAGCCGCTCCTACAAGGAGGCCAAGATGACTCTGGACGTGGGACGGATCTTTTTTGAGGAAAAAGAGGTTATCGCCTACAGCGAGCTTGGCATCGGGCGCCTGATCTATCAGCTCCCCATTCCGCTGTGCAAAATGTTTATCCGTGAGATTTTCGGCGGCCGCTCCTTCGATGATTTTGATGAGGAGACCCTGACCACGATCAATAAGTTTTTTGAAAACAACCTGAATTTATCCGAGACCTCCCGTCAGCTTTTCATTCAACGCAACACGCTGGTGTACCGTCTGGATAAGCTGCAGAAGACCACGGGGCTGGATCTGAGGGTGTTCGAGGACGCCATCACCTTCCGCATCGCGCTGATGGTGGTAAAGTATATGAAATATATGGAAAAAATGGATTAACCCCCACATAAGCAGTCATAGCCCCGTAAGGGGCGGGAAAGCGCGCGAGGCGGACGGATTGCGTATATGAGGGAAAAGCGTATGAGAATAATAAATACCCGGGCGAAACAGTTTGGATCACTTTTCTGCGCGGGTATTTCAGAAGATGAGGAACGAAAGCTTGAGAAAAAAAGGTTTAAATAATACAGTACATCTGGAAGAGGACGACGCCATCGTCCTGGATAATGTAACCCATGTCTATACCAACGCCCCCGTATTAAAAAATGTTTCGCTCCGGATCAAGAGGGGCGAATTCGTGTTCATTGTCGGAGCCAGCGGTTCCGGCAAATCCACGCTGATCAAACTTTTGCTGCGTGAGATCGTGGCGACCAAGGGCGGCGTCTATGTGCTGGGGGAGAATCTGTCCACCATGAAGCGCAGGAGGGTGCCGGCGTTTCGCCGCCGCCTTGGCGTGGTGTTTCAGGATTTCCGTCTGCTGAAGGATATGAATGTATATGAAAATGTGGCCTTCGCGCAGCGGGTGACGCAGGTGCCCCGCGCCAAAATGGATAAGAGCGTGCCCGCCATTCTGAAATATGTAGGCCTTGCCGGAAAATATAAGGCCAAGCCCAAACATCTTTCCGGCGGTGAGCAGCAGAGGGTGGCGCTTGCCAGAGCGCTGGTCAATCAGCCGGAGATTCTGCTCTGCGATGAGCCGACCGGCAATCTGGATCCGGCCAACAGCCAGGAGATCATGCGCCTGTTAAATGTGTTCAATCAACGCGGCACCACCGTGGTGGTTGTGACTCACAATAAGGAGATTGTGGATCAGATGCACAAGCGGGTGATCACGGTACGCAGGGGCGTGATTGAGAGAGACATAAAGTTCGGAGAGTACGAACCGGGAGAATACGAGGAGCAGGAGTACGAAGCGCAGGAGTATGAAGCGCAGGAGTACGAAACAGAAGAGTACGAAGCGGAAGAATACGAGGCCGAAGAGTACGAAACGGGAGAATACGATTATGAGAATTAGTTCGTTGGGATATACGATCAAGGAAGGATTTGTGAGTCTTTTTCGCAATAAATGGTATACACTGGCGAGCGTTGCCACCATCAGCGCCTGTCTGTTTCTTCTCGGCGCCTTTGCCGCCATTATGCTGAACCTTCAGTACATTGTCAATAATGTGCAGAGGGAAATTTCGGTGACGGTATTTTTCCAGTCCGGCACGACGGAGGAGGAAATGCTGGCGCTCAGGGATCAGTTGATTTTGAAGGATGAGGTAGACCATGTGGATTACACCTCGGCGGATGAAGCCTGGGAATCCTTCGCGGAAGAGCTGGGCGTGACCGATTATCTGGACGGCTTCGTGGATAATCCGCTGGCGGATTCGGCCAGCCTGACGATTTACATGAGCGATGTGACCATGCAGAGCGAGCTGGTGGACTACCTTGAGAGCTGGGATATTGTGCGGCGGGTCAATAAGAGCGAGCTGGCGGCCACTACGCTGGGCAGCCTGAATTCTTTAGTGGGAATCGCGTCTGTGGGGATCATCGGGATACTGTTCCTGGTGAGCGTGTTTCTGATCAGCAATACCATCACCATCGGCATTTCCATCCGCAAGGAGGAAATCAACATTATGAAATACATAGGCGCCACCGATTTTTTTGTGCGGTTTCCGTTTATTATCGAAGGGATGCTGATCGGGCTGATCGGCACGGCTATTCCGCTGACAGCGCTTTATTTTGTGTATAATAACGTGATTATCGCCATTGTCACCCGATTTTCCTCCCTCAGCAGTCTGCTGGGCTTTCTGGATGTCATGGATGTGTTTCAGATTCTGGTGCCGCTTTCCGTGGCGATCGGCGTGGGGATTGGCTTTCTGGGCAGTGTGTTCACCTGCCGGAAGCATCTGCGGGTCTGACGGCGGAAAGCTGAGTGGAAGGGCTTCAGGAACTGTCAGAAAACTGCAGGGGCTGTGAGGACTGCGGCTGACAGTCAGCCCGGATATATGGGAAATAAGATATGAAAGGACTCAGGAAAGAACCTGAAAGGGGAAAATCTGTCCCGGCGGTGCTTCTGGCCATTGTCATGATGGCGGTGATCCTGTGCGGCACATCCGTGAGCGCCACCAATCTGTCTGAGGTGGATCAGGCGACGGTGGCGGCCAAACAGCAGGAAATTGAGGAAGCGCAGCAGGAGCAGGAAAATATCAAAAGCTCCATATCTGATCTGGAGTCCATTGTTGAGGAGCTTCAGAGCAAAAAAAGCGATCTGAGTGCATATATTCAGAGTGTGGACAGTTCGATTTCAGAGTTGACGGATAAGATTTCCGGATATGAATCCCTGATTTCTCAGAAGGAAGAGGAAATCGCTGAGAGGGAAGCGGAGCTTGAGGAGGCGCTGGCCCAGGAGGAAGAGCAGTATGCCGCCATGTATGTCCGCATACAATACATGTATGAAATGGAAACCAGCAGCTACCTGGAGACCATTCTTTCAGCGGGAAGCTTTGCTGAAATGCTCAATCAGGCGGAGTATGTGGAGCAGCTGGCTTCCTATGATTATGAAATGCTCCAGACCTATATTCTGCAGCGGCAGTACGTGGAGCTGGTAAAAGAACAGCTGGAGGAGGAGCAGGCCACGCTGGAAGCGGCAAGGGAAGCCCTGGAGGAAGAGGAAGCGAGCCTGGAGGCGCTCAGATCGCAGAAGGCTTAGGATCTGGCGGTCTACCAGTCGGATATTAATTCCACGGAGACGACGATCATGGAACTGGAGGAGGATCTGGAGTACCAGACCTCGCTGATTGAGCAGCTGGAGGCGGAGATTGAGAAGATCACCAGCTCGGTCAGCTATGACGGCGGCACCTTCTGCTGGCCCTGTCCCAACTATATTGCCATTTCCTCGGATTATGGTTATCGTTCCGACCCGTTCACAGGGGCGACTACCTTCCACAATGGCGTGGATATGGCAGCCAACGAAGGTTCTTCTATCCTGGCGGCATACGATGGGACGGTGGTGGCAGCCACATACAACTGGTCCATGGGCAATTATGTGATGATCGACCATGGGGATGGACTGTACACCATATACATGCACGCCTCCAAGCTGTATGTATCCGCCGGGGACACTGTCAGCAAAGGAGACCTGATCGCTGCCGTGGGAACCACGGGAAGCTCCACAGGCAACCATCTGCATTTCAGCGTCCGCCTGAACGGATCGTATGTCAATCCATGGGACTATTTAAGCTAAAGTGTGAAACAGGAGAATTATGAAAGAAAATAAACATGGTTTTTCCAAGGCATTGTATCTGATTGCGGGGGTGCTGCTGGGCGCCGGACTTTCGTCCCTGGTGGTTCTTGCCGGATATTATATCGGGCAGGACAGCGCCGTGGTTTCCACATACAGCGCCTCCTCCGATGAGGACAGCTTTGTTGACTCTGAATTTATATCAAAGCTGAGAACCATAGAGGCTATGATCAAAAATCTCTATTATCTGGATGAGGTGGACAATCAGACGCTGGAGGACGGCGTTTTTACCGGGCTTCTGGATTCTCTGGGGGACGTTTATTCCGTTTATTACACGGTAGAGGAAACGGAAGAGCTGATGGAGAGCACTGAGGGCGTCTATTATGGAATCGGCGCCTACGTACAGCAGGATTCTGAGACGGGTTATGTGAAGATTACCGGGGTCATTGAGGGAACGCCCGCCGAGGAGGCCGGATTTCAGGCCGGGGACGTGATCTACGCGGTGGATGGTGAGAACGTGCTGGGCATGGATTCCAGCCAGGTGGTAGCCCTGATCAAGGGCGATGAGGGCACCTGGGTGACCGTCACTGTACTTCGCGGGGATGAACTTCTGGACATTGATGTGCAGCGGCGCAAGATTGAGACTGTCACAGTGACCTACGAGCTTCTGGAGGACAATATCGCGTACATTCAGCTGACGGAATTTGACGATGTCACTGTGGAGCAGTTTGAGGAGGCGCTGAATCAACTGGAAGCCGACGGCGCCCAGGGGCTGATTCTGGATCTGAGGGATAATCCCGGCGGCAGCCTGTACTCAGTGGTGGAGATCGCGGATATGCTGCTGGGCGAGGGACTGATTTTATACACGGAGGATAAGGAGGGCAACCGGGAGGAATATACCTCCGACGCCGAGAGGGAGCTGGATCTTCCCATTGTGCTGCTGGTCAATGAGAATTCCGCTTCTGCCGCCGAGGTGCTGACCGGAGCTTTGAAAGATCACGGCAAGGCCACGGTGGTGGGCACCACCACCTTCGGCAAGGGAATTGTGCAGACTGTGCGGACTCTCTCCGACGGTTCCACCGTGAAGCTGACCACCAGCGCCTACTATACGCCGAACGGTGTGAATATCCACGGCACCGGAATCACCCCGGACGTGGAGGTGGAGATGGACGTGGACGCCTATCTGGAGGATGGCTCGGACAATCAGCTCCAACAGGCAGTTGAGACGATGAAGGAGCTGATGGGCGAATAGATTTTCAATCCTGGAAGAAATACACAATAAAATGAACCACACATTTAGGTGACATTGGAATAAATGTGTGGTATTTTTTAACTTGATAAAAGCAAAATTAAGCACAGGAAAGGCGGAAGGCTGACATGAGTTATATGGAAGTATATGAAAAATGGTGCACGGATCCTTACTTTGATGAGGGCACAAAAGAGGAACTGAAGGCTCTGAAGGGCAACGAGAAGGAGATTGAGGACCGGTTCTACCGGCAGCTGAAATTCGGAACCGGGGGCCTGCGGGGCGTCATCGGCGCTGGCACCAACCGGATGAATATTTATACCGTGCGGCAGGCGACCCAGGGGCTGGCCAATTATATTTTAGAGCAGGACGGCGCGGCAAAGGGGGTGGCCATCGCCTTCGATTCCCGGCGGATGTCCCCGGAGTTCGCCAAAGAGGCGGCCCTGTGCCTGAATGGAAACGGGATTCAAACGTATCTTTTTGAGAGTCTGCGGCCCACGCCGGAGCTTTCCTTTGCGGTGCGTCAGCTTCACTGTATCGCGGGAATCGTGATTACCGCCAGCCACAATCCGGCGGAGTACAACGGTTATAAGGTGTACTGGGAGGACGGCGCACAGATTACGCCGCCCCATGACAAAAATATCCTGGCGCATGTGGCGCGGGTGACAGATTTTGCCCAGGTGAAGACCATGGATGAGCAGACGGCGGCGGAGAAGGGTTTATTTCATATCATTGGGAAGGAAATTGATGACCTGTACATGGAGCGGCTGAAGGATCAGAGCATCCACCCGGAGATCATTCCGGACATGGCGAAGGATATCCGGATTGTGTATACGCCGCTCCACGGCACGGGCAATCTGCCGGTGCGCCGGGTCCTGAGGGAGCTCGGCTTCACGCAGGTTTACGTGGTGCCTGAGCAGGAGGAGCCGGACGGCAATTTCACAACGGTGCCTTATCCCAATCCGGAGGATCCGGGCGCCTGGACCCTGGCCCTGAAACTGGCGAAAGAGGTGGACGCGGACCTGGTGCTGGCCACTGACCCGGACGCGGACCGGCTGGGCGTCTGCGCGAAGGATGCGAAATCCGGGGAGTATGTCAGCTTCACCGGCAATATGTCCGGTATGCTGATCGCGGAATACATTTTGCGGGAGCGGACAAAGACCGGCACCATGCCTGAGAATCCGGCTCTGGTGGAGACCATTGTGACTACGGATATGGCCAAGGCTTTGGCGGCGGATTACGGCGTGGAGCTGATCGAGGTGCTGACCGGATTTAAATATATCGGAGAGCAGATTAAGCTTTTTGAGGAGAATCAGAGCTATCATTATGTGTTCGGCCTGGAGGAGAGCTACGGGTGTCTGGCGGGTACCTACGCCCGGGACAAGGACGCCTGTGTGGCGGTGATGATGCTGTGTGAGGCGGCGGCCTTTTACAAGAGACAGGGGAAGACTCTCTGGGCCGCCATGCTGGATCTGTATGAAAAATATGGCTATTACAAGGAGGGGCTGGCCACAGTGACTTTGAAGGGACTGGACGGCGCGAAGCAGATTGAGCAGAGAATGGCTGCCTTCCGGGAGAATCCACCGAAACAGCTGGGCGGGCTGAAGGTGGAGGCGCTCAGGGATTATCAAAGCGGCGTCAGAACCGAGGCGGCGACAGGAAATCAATCTTCTACCGGGCTGCCAAAGTCCGATGTGCTTTATTTTGAGATGGAAAATAACGCCTGGTGCTGCGTGCGTCCGTCAGGAACGGAGCCCAAGATTAAGTATTATTACGGAGTGAAGGGAACTTCCCTTCAGGACGCGGACGAGAAGCTGGCAAGGATGAAACGGGATCTTACACGCGGATAAGCCGGGGATGTTGAGAAGGAAATGAACTTAAACAAAAGGAGCAATGGAAAAGCATGATCGCTTTTGATGAAAAAAACCAGGTCTTTAAGCTGGACACTCCGAATACCAGCTACCTGATCGGAATCGTGGATGGAAAGTACCCGGGACATATTTATTATGGAAATAAAATTGATGACACAAGCGTCACATATCTGCTGCGGCCGGAGGAAATCTTATCTCCCGCCCGCTGCGCCCGTGAAAAGGTCAGCTTTCTGGACGCCTTCCCGATGGAGTATTCCTGCGGTGGAGCGGGAGACTTCAGGGAGAGCAGCATCAATGTCAGGGCCGCGGACGGAGAGGACGGGCTGGAACTTCTATACGCATCCCATCAGATCTTTCCGGGAAAGAAGGCGCTGGAGGGGCTGCCCGCCACCTGGGGAAGCGGGGAGGACTGTGATACGCTGGAAATCACCTTACAGGACAAAGCCACAGGGCTGACGGCGGTGCTCTCTTATACGGCCTTTCGGGATACGGACGCGATCACCAGAAGCGTGCGGATCGTTAACCAGGGCCAGGAGACGCTGTATCTGACCAGGGCGTTGTCCCTGTGCCTGGATATGGATAATGAGGACTTTGAAGTGATTTCCCTGCCCGGCGCCTGGGGGAGAGAGCGTCGCATTCAGAGAAAGCCGCTGGGTTACGGGAGCGCGGGGTTTGAGTCTCTGTATGGGAACAGCAGCCACGAGGAGCAGCCCTTCGCGGCGGTGGCGTCGGCAAACTGTACCCAGACAGAGGGGAAGGTGTATGCCTTCCACCTGGTGTACTCCGGGAATTTTATGACAAAGCTGTCGGTAAATCAGTTTGATTCTCTCCGGGTAGTCATGGGGATCCATCCGGAGCGCTTCTGCTGGAAGCTGGCGCCGGGGGATAGCTTTCAGACGCCGGAGGCGGTTATGGTCTATTCCGGACAGGGACTGGGAGCCATGACCCGAACCTTTCACAGGCTGTACAGGGAGCACCTGATCAGAAGTCCCTGGAGGAAAAAGGAGCGTCCTGTGCTGATCAACAGCTGGGAGGCGGCCTATTTTGACTTTGATACGGAAAAAATTCTGGGTCTGGCCCGGGAGGCGGCGAAGGCGGGAATCGAGATGCTGGTACTGGACGACGGGTGGTTCGGGCACAGAAGCTCTGACGACAGCAGCCTGGGCGACTGGTTTGTGAATGAAAAAAAGCTCCCCGGCGGACTGAAATATCTGGCGGATGAGATCAATGCCCTGGGCATGAAATTCGGCCTGTGGATAGAGCCGGAGATGATTTCTGAGGATTCGGAGCTGTACCGGGCG
>JAJQCU010000218.1:882-8837 GCA_021202575.1 Lachnospiraceae bacterium | reverse complement strand
TCAGAATACTGAATTGATTAATACTCTATCATGGAGTACAAAATTTGTCAATCTTAAAATTTCTGTCCAATCTGATACTCTGTTACTATTGTTACTGTTCACAGGGTTGGGAAACATGACAAACAGACAGTTTCATCAAAAATCTTTCTGAGTCACTTTCCTGCCTTGACAAAAAGAATTCTCTGTAATAACATAAGAACAGATGTTAGTTTTAAAGAACTAACCAGAAAGAGAAACGGAGAGTACCACTATGAAAGTAAAAAAAATAGTCTCCATGGCGCTGGGATTTCTGGCGCTCGGCCTGGGTGCTGTCGGAACGGTTTTGCCCATTCTGCCGACGGTGCCTTTTTTGATGCTGGCGGCCTTCTGCTTTGGCAAAAGCTCTGAGAAGCTCAGCGCCTGGTTTCAGGGGACGAAGCTGTACAAAAATAATCTGGAGACCTTCGTGAAAGGCGAGGGTATGACCATGAAGACCAAGCTGCGCATCGTCATCACAGTAACCCTGATCATGGCCATCGGCTTTGCCATGATGTCCAGCGTGCCCATCGGGCGGGCGGTGCTGGCTGTCGTGTGGGTCTGCCACCTGCTGTATTTTTTCGTAAAAGTGAAAACCATTCCCCCGCAGGCGGAACCGGCGGCCTGAGGCAAACACTGTATATTAAGGAAAGTGCAAGATCCGGAAGCAGTCATTAAAAAGAAAGCATTGAAATGATAGCCAGAAAAGCAGGAACAAACATTTAAGAAAAGATAAGGCGAAGATTAACGATAGTTTTTCGCCGTTCTTTTCTTAAATGTTTGTTCCGGAAACAACTATTTTATCTGGAAAGGAACGAAATTATGATCGACAAACGTCTGACCGCGGTAGTCAGCGGCAGCATGAAATATATTATCGGAAACGTAATTTTCCAGTGGTGCGCCCTTCTGGCCAATATCGCCATGATGACCGGCATCACCATGTTTTTAGCAGACTTATTTGACGGAACGGCGGGGCAGACTGCCATGCTTACAACTCTTGCCATTGCTCTGGCCGCGGTGCTCATTCGCTTTGGCTGCGCCATCGGCGCCTCCCGCATGAGCTTTCTGTCCTCAAAGGCAGTAAAAAAAATTCTGCGGCAGAAAATTTATGAAAAACTGCTGCGCCTGGGAGCGTCCTACAATGAACAGACGGCGACTTCAGAGATCGTTCAGGTCTCTGTGGAGGGCGTGGATCAGCTGGAAACCTATTTCGGGGCTTATCTTCCCCAGTTTTTCTATGCCATGCTGGCGCCATTCACCCTGTTTATTTATCTGTGCTTTGTCAATGTGCCGTCAGCGATTGTATTACTGGTCTGCGTGCCGCTGATTCCCATCGCCATTGCCCTGGTGCAGACCTGGGCCAAAAAGCTGCTGGGCAAGTACTGGGGACAGTACACCGCGCTTGGGGATGTCTTTCTGGAGAATCTGCAGGGTCTGACCACTCTGAAAATTTACCAGGCCGATGAATTCAAGCAGGAGGAAATGAATGAGGAGGCGGAAAAATTCCGCAAAATTACCATGAAGGTGCTGACCATGCAGCTTAACTCCATTACGATTATGGATTTTATTGCTTACGGCGGCGCGGCTCTGGGGCTGATTATGGCGGTGACGCAGTATATGGCGGGACATGTGACTTTGTCCGGCTGTCTGCTGATCATCCTGCTTTCCGCTGATTTCTTCATTCCCATGCGGCAGCTGGGCTCTTATTTTCATGTGGCCATGAACGGCATGGCGGCCAGCGACAAGATCTTCAGGCTGCTGGATTTGCCGGAGCCGGAGCAAAAGAGTGCGCCATGCCCTGAAAATGGATCGATCGTCTGCCATGGGTTATCCTTCTCTTATGGAAACACGGAGGAAAAGGAACATGGAAGCGCTGATGAAAAGAAATGTGAAGGCACAGATGAAAAGGAGAGCGTGAGTGCCGGTGAAAAGGGTTGTGGAAGCGCTGATGAAAAAGAACGGGAGGTTCTGCATGGCGTTGACCTGTCAATTCCCTGGGGCAGCTTTATTTCCGTTGTGGGAGAATCCGGCTGCGGCAAATCCACACTGGCGTCCATTCTGATGGGCCGAAACCGCGGCTACGAGGGCAGTGTGACGGTAGGCGGCGTGGAGTTAAGGGAGTTAAACGAAACGAGTTTATTTCAGAATATCACCTATGTCAGCCACCACAGCTATTTATTTAAAGGTACCGTCCGGGACAATCTGCTGATGGGGCGGCCAACGGCGTCGGATGAGGAGCTGTGGCGGATACTGGAGCAGGTAAATCTGGCGGATTTTGTCCGTTCGGAGAAGGGTCTGGATACTCTCCTGACTGAACAGGGCAATAATCTGTCCGGCGGCCAGCGCCAGCGCCTGGCTCTGGCGAGGGCCCTGCTCCATGACAGCCCGGTGTATATTTTTGATGAGGCCACCTCCAACATTGATGTGGAGAGTGAGACTGAGATTATGGCTCAGATTCACGCGCTGGCGGGCAGAAAGACCGTGATTCTGATTTCGCACCGGCTGGCCAACGCGACCGGCGCCGACCGGATTTACGTGATGGACGACGGGAGAATTGCGGAGAGCGGAACCCATAAGGAGCTGCTTGGGCAAAACGGCTCCTACGCGGCACTGTGGAATGCCCAGCAGAGTCTGGAGAATTTTGGCAGGGAGGCGGTATTGTCATGAAAAAAAGAAGCGGATTTACGGTGATGTGCCGGCTGATCGGCCTGGTGAAGCCTCTGACCGGTTACATGATTTTGGCTGTCTGCATGGGGCTTTTGGGGCATTTGTGCGCTTCCTTTATTACTGTTTTGGGGGGATATGCGGTACTGAGGCTTCTGGGTTTTCAGACGTCCCTCTCGGTGGGAGGGGTGTTTGCCTGCGCGCTCTTTTTTGCCCTGCTTCGGGCTCTGCTGCGCTACGGGGAGCAGGCCTGCAACCATTTCATTGCCTTTAAGCTGCTGGCGCTGATCCGGGATAAGGTGTTCCGGGCGCTGCGCAGGCTCAGCCCGGCGAAGCTGGAGGGCAGGGACAAGGGAGACCTGATCAGCGTCATCACCTCGGATATCGAGCTGCTGGAGGTGTTTTACGCCCATACCATCTCCCCGGCGGCGATTGCCTTTCTTTTTACTGTGATTATGTGTCTGTTCATTGGCTCCTTTCACTGGCAGCTGGGACTTCTGGCGCTGGCGGCCTACCTGATTGTGGGCATCGTAATTCCACTGATCATATCCAGAATCAGCGGAGATACGGGGTTGAAATTCCGCACCGGGTCCGGAGAGCTGTCCGCCTTTGTGCTGGACAGCATGAGAGGACTGACCGAGACCATTCAGTATGGACAGGGAGAAAAAAGGCTCTCCGAAATGAACGAGAGGACGGACGCTCTTTCCGCAGAGGAGGAAAGGATGAAGCGCATATCTGGCCGCAACACGGCCATCACCAACACGGTGATTTTGCTGTGTGACCTGGCCATGCTGTTTTTTAGCGGCAGTCTGTATTTTCAGGGGATGGTGGACTTTGACGGCGTGCTGATTCCCACCATCGCACTGTTTTCCTCCTTTGGGCCGGCGGTGGCGCTGGCGGCCCTGGGCAGTACCCTGCAGAACACCTTCGCCGCTGGAAACCGGGTGCTGGATATTCTGGAGGAGACGCCGGTGACCGAGGAAATCACCGGAAAGGCTGAGGTTTCGTTTGACGGCGCGGCGGCGGAGCGGGTGACCTTCTCTTACGGAAATGAGTTCATTTTAAAGGATGTCAGCGCGGATTTCCCAAGGCGGCAGATTATTGGAATCGTGGGAAAAAGCGGCAGCGGCAAGTCCACCCTGTTAAAGCTTCTGATGCGTTTCTGGAACACCGGGCAGGGAAAGGTGAAAATTTCCGATACAGATGTCAATGAAATCAATACCTCCAACCTGAGGGATATGGAGAGCTTTGTGACGCAGGAAACCCATCTCTTCCATGACAGTATTCGCAATAATCTGCGGATCGCGAGGCTTGACGCCACGGATGAGGAGATTGAGGCGGCATGCAAAAAGGCTTCCGTCCATGATTTTATTATGACGCTTCCGGACGGATATGACACGCCTGTGGGTGAGCTGGGTGATACTCTTTCCGGAGGGGAAGGGCAGCGGCTGGGTCTGGCCAGGGCCTTTCTCCATGACGCGCCTTTTGTCCTTCTGGACGAGCCCACCAGCAACCTGGACAGCCTGAATGAGGCGGTGATTCTGAAGTCCTTAAAGGAGGAGCAGACAGATAAGACGATTGTGCTGGTGAGTCACAGGCAGTCCACCATGCGTATCGCGGACAGGGTGTATTCCGTGGATCATGGGAGGGTGAGCTGAAGCGGCCTTATGAGGCCGCGGCTTTACAGGATTTTCGGGGAGAGGCAGGGCCATCTGAGGTTCTGCCTCTTTATACTTCTGCGGCACTGCGATATTTTCTTCTGCGGCACTGCGATATTTTCTGCTGGTCATACAGCCGGAAACGTGCTATACTGATTCATTATAGGCGTTGTTGCGCCGTTTTGAACGTAATAAGGGAAATAAAAACAGATAAGAAGTCGCGGAAGGCTGCTGTACGGACGAGAGATGCGTTTCGCAAATAACCGGACTTTATGTGCAGGAGCGTTTTTTGGATGAAGCTGGCCGCGCCGCGAAGCCGATTGTCTGTTTAAGGAGCACGGAAATGAAGAAAAAAGAGAGCGTAAAGCTGAAAGGAAAGATCAGAAGATATCTCCAGTTTTCCCTCTATCTGGGTATTTTGCTGCTGTTTGTCAATGTGGCGGTTTACCTGGTGAGTATTGAGGCGGGAGTCATCCTGTCCGGCTATCTGCTCGCTTATTTTATCATTGTGGCCTGGCTGATGGCCCATTATCGGCAGGTGTTTATCCGCGAGCTGGTGGATTTTGCCACTGCCTACGGGCAGATGCAGAGCCAGCTGCTGCGGGAATTTGACATTCCCTATGCGCTGCTGGACAACCAGAACCGGTGCCTGTGGGCCAACAACGCTTTTAAAGACCTGATTGAGATGGACAATGTCCGCAGTAAATCGATCACCCAGTTTTTTTCCATGATGACGAAGGACAGGATGCCCGGCTACAACGGGGAGGAGAACAGTACCTTTGAATTTTCCTATCGTGAAAAGGAATACCGGGTGGAGGCCACGCAGATTTTCATGGGCAGGCTGGTGTCAGAGAGCGCGCTGCTGGGGGAAAGCGATGAGGAAAGCTATCTGGTGGCAGTGTATTTCTATGATGAGACGGCGCTGAAATTCGCCCTGCGGGAGGTGGATGACCAGAGCGTGACCGTGGGCCTGATGTACTTAGACAATTACGACGAGGCTCTGGCCAGCGTGGAGGAGGTTCGCCGCTCTCTTCTGATTGCCCTGATTGACAGGAAAATTAATAAATATGTTTCCTCCGTGGACGGCATCTGCCGCAAGCTGGAGGATGACAAATATCTGGTGGTGCTGCGCAAGAAATCCTTAAAGCAGCTGCAGGAAAAGAAATTCGACATTCTGGATGACGTCAAGACCGTCAGTATCGGCAATGACATGGCGGTGACCATGAGTATTGGTATCGGCTATGGGGGAATGACCTACGCCCAGTGTTACGGCTACGCCCAGAATGCCATTGATCTGGCTCTGGCCCGCGGCGGAGATCAGGCGGTGGTCAAAAATGACAGAGAGACCCAGTATTTCGGGGGCAAGAGCCAGAGTATGGCCAAGAACAGCCGTGTCAAGGCCCGTGTCAAGGCTCATACCTTAAAGGAGATCATTTATTCCAAGGATCAGGTGATGATCATGGGCCACAGGAATCCGGACGCGGACTGCTTCGGCGCGGCGGTGGGCGTGTACAGAATTGCCAGAATCTGTGAAAAGCCGGCTTATATTGTGCTGGATGATCCTCAGGGAAATCTGAACAGTGTCACCGGCATGTTTATCGGACAGCAGGATTATGAGGAGGATATGATCATTGATTCCCGGGAGGCGCTGGAGCTGATGTCTTCCAATACGGTTCTGGTGGTGGTGGATGTCAATAAACCCAGCCTGACGGCCTGCCCGGAGCTCCTGCGCATGGCCAAGTCTACCGTGGTTATCGATCATCACAGGCAGGGGGTGGAGACCATTGAGAATACGGCTCTGTCCTATATTGAATCCTATGCTTCCTCCGCCTGTGAGATGGTGTCCGAGATTCTGCAGTATACCAGCGATAATCTGAAGCTCCGCCCGGAAGAGGCGGACTGTATGTACGCGGGCATCGTGGTGGATACCAATAATTTTATGAATCAGGCGGGAGTCAGAACCTTTGAGGCGGCCGCGTTCCTGCGGAGGAATGGAGCGGACGTCACCAGAGTGAGGAAGCTTTTCAGGACGGACGCCGTAGACTACAAGGTGAAGGCGGAGGCAGCCAGCCAGGCGCAGATTTACAGAAATTAT
The DNA here is from genome assembly GCA_021202575.1 of Lachnospiraceae bacterium. Taxonomy (GTDB): domain Bacteria; phylum Bacillota; class Clostridia; order Lachnospirales; family Lachnospiraceae; genus RGIG6307. Next base: position 2,405 of record JAJQCU010000218.1, on the reverse strand, counting down.
TACGCGATTTCCTATTGCGCCGCGGAGCTGGAGGGCGTGTCTAACCCCACAGTGGTGGGCGCCCAGGTGGCGAATGAGCTGCTCAGTATCTCAAGCGTGAAGGCCAGCTTTGTGCTGACTCCGTTCCAAGGCAGAGTCTATATTTCCGCCCGCTCCATTGATGAGGTAAACGTACAGGTCATCATGGAGAAGATGGGCGGAGGCGGCCACATGACTACGGCGGCCTGCCAGCTGGACGGCGTGACTGAGGCGGAGGCTGAGGGAGCGCTGAAGCGGATCATAGATACCATGATTGAGGAGGGAGACCTGAAATAGGGGCTGTTGTCGGAGGAAGGGACAGGAGGATCAAGAATGAAAATTATTTTATTACAGGATGAAAAAAAGCTTGGCAAAAAGGGCGATATTGTGGAGGTCAGCGAGGGCTACGCCAGAAACTTTATCCTGCCAAAGAAAATCGGCGTGGAGGCCAATGCCAGGAATATGAATGACTTAAAGCTCCAGAAGGCCAGCCAGGAAAAAAGGGCGAAGGAGCAGCTGGAGGCGGCCCAGGCGCTGGCGGCTCAGATCGGGGATAAGACGGTAACGGTATCCATGAAGGCAGGGGAGAACGGCAAGACCTTCGGCAGTATTTCCACGAAGGAGATCGCGGCGGCCCTGAAGGATCAGCACGGTATTGAGGTGGACAAAAAGAAGATCGTCCTGCCGGAGGCCATCAAAACCTTTGGTATCTTCGATGTGGCTGTGAAGCTGCACCCACAGGTGGCCGGTACCATCAGAGTGAAGGTGGAGGAAGCGTAGGAGCCGGTCAGGATACAGAATTCGGATGAAAATGAGTAAATACAGCATGCCGTTCAGAGACGATGAAGCGGCGCTGTTGTGGCATCAGCTGGCTGTGATTGGGACAGCGCAGAAGGAGTAAAGGCATGCCGGAGACATCGCAGGAGGCAATTTTAAAACGGGTGATGCCCCATAATCTGGAGGCGGAGCAGTCGGTGATCGGAGCCATGCTTCTGGATCAGGACGCCATTGTGGAGGTGTGCGAGCTGCTGCATGAGGAGGATTTTTACAGTAAGCAGTACGGCATAGTGTTCGCGTCCATGGTGGAGCTTTTTAATGAGCGCAAGCCTGTGGATCTGGTGACTCTTCAGGACAGGCTCCGGGCGAAGGACGTTCCCCCGGAGGTGTCAGGGCTTGAGTTTATGAAGGACATCCTGACGGCTGTCCCCACCTCCGCCAATGTGCGGCAGTATGCGCTGATTGTGTCTGAGAAGGCGACGCTGCGCAGGCTGATCCGGGCGACGGATGAGATTGCGGGCAATTGCTACAAGGATCAGGAGAGCGTCAGCACAATCCTTGAGACAACGGAAAAACAGATTTTTGACATCTGCCAGAATGGGAATCTGGTGGATTATGTGCCCATCCGGGAGGTGGTGGCCGAGGCCATGCGCAAGGTGGAGATCGCCAGCCGCAACGGCGGAGCGGTCACAGGCATTCCCTCCGGGTTTACGGACCTGGATTATAAG
>JAJQCU010000218.1:300-872 GCA_021202575.1 Lachnospiraceae bacterium | reverse complement strand
AAAGACCTCCTTTGTCCTGAATATTGCCCAGCATGTGGCGATTAAGAAGAATGAGCCGCTGGCGATTTTTTCACTGGAGATGAGCAAGGAGCAGCTGATCAACCGTATGCTTTCCCTGGAGTCAAGAGTAGACGCGCAGAAGCTCAGGACGGGGCAGCTTTCTGACGGGGACTGGGAAAAGCTGGCGGAGACGGCCGGTATGATCGGGCGCGCCCCTATCATTATTGATGATACGCCGGGCATCACCATAGGGGAATTGCGCTCCAAGTGCCGCAAATACAAGCTGGAATTTGGTCTGTCCATGGTCATCATTGACTATCTGCAGCTGATGAGCATCGGAGGACGCGTGGAATCCAGGCAGCTGGAAATTTCGGAGATTTCCCGTTCTCTGAAGGCACTGGCAAGAGAGCTGGAGGTTCCGGTGCTGGCCTGTGCCCAGCTGTCCAGGGCGCCGGAGCAGAGGCCGGATCACAGGCCCATGCTTTCGGATTTAAGAGAATCGGGATCCATTGAGCAGGACGCGGATGTGGTCATGTTTCTTTACATAGACGAATATTACCCCAAGGAGGAGT
>JAJQCU010000218.1:0-290 GCA_021202575.1 Lachnospiraceae bacterium | reverse complement strand
ACCGGGTGTGGCGGAGGTCATTCTGGCCAAGCAGAGAAACGGCCCTGTGGGCACGGTGGAACTGGCCTGGCTGGCGGAGTACACCAAGTTTGCGAACCTGCAGAAAGGAAACTTCGATTCGCAGCAAAACTGAAAGATGAACATATAATACAAAAGAGAGTATGGAAACGCCTGTACTCTCTTTTTTATATATAATATTTGGCTTTAGTCTGTAAATGGGTCGTTATGGCTGAAATCAGCTATTTTGAATCTCAGTATTATGGAACTTTTGAGAATTGGATTTGACCTGA
>JAJQCU010000223.1 GCA_021202575.1 Lachnospiraceae bacterium | reverse complement strand
CAAATTCCAGTTTATCCTTCCGTTATCGCCCCATATTTCTCCGGATGACGATGCTCCTGCCCCATCACCTCGTGTCCACGATAGTCTCGCAGCAAATCCATTCCGGCAGAATTCCCAATTCCTGAAAAAGCAAACGGTCATCCCCCATCACACCTTTCCATCAGGAGCCAGGATTTACCGTCCCTGACTTCATACGCAAAAACCTCCGGCACAGGAAGTCTGTCCTGTAACCACTGCAGCATAAGCCGTTCATTTTGTGCCTCAACATTATCATTCTGTATTTTCAAAACCTTGTCACGGAAAATAAGAATGGATGAGTCTGACATTCCAATCTGATCTTTCTCCCCGGCCTCCTGATCAATCTGCTTTTTTATGCTCTCAGGCAGTTCCATAATGCACCTTCTCCTAACCCTGTATGCACCACACCATAATCTCGTGTTCCTATTCTAACAAAAGCTCTCCCTCCCTTTAATCAAAAACTGTACCTGATCAAAATACATAAATTTGCCGGGATGTTAACTTTCTCTTGCTTTTTTGTTCTGTTTGCTTTAGCATTCATCTTAGATACCTCTGTGTGATTTAGATTTTACCAACGTCCAGGTCAGTAATAATCTGAATTTACTAGAGGTATCTTTTTTAGTCAACTCCCTCTTTACCTTGTATTATACAGGAAGCTTTCTTCAGGGCTGAAAGCACTGTTCAGATATTTTATTTCACTCATCTATTCCAGTAATCCTCGTCGTGTCAGTTTTGTAATTTTCAATACAGCACCTTACCCTTGTGTACCATATGACGAATATGCAGTTCATCATCCACAAAGAGAATATTCGCGCAGCACCCCGCCTTCAGGCTGCCGTATCTGTCCGACACGCCAATGCACCGGGCAGGATTATAAGCCGCCGCCTTTATCGCGCTGGCAAGCGGAATATTCATGGAGAGTACCGCGGTACGCAGACAGTCCATCAGGTTCGTGGCGCTGCCCGCAATCGTGTCCGGGGCTTTTGTCAGAACCGCTCTGTTCCCTGTAACTGTCACATCCTGTCCGCCAAGAGAATACTGGCCGTCCGGCAGGCCCGTGGCTTCCATGCTGTCGCTGATCAGGATCACCCTGTCGTCCCCGAAAAGCTGAAATGTCATTCGCACCACAGCGGGATGAACATGAATGCCATCCGCAATCAGCTCCACCTCCGCCCCGGCTTCCCACGCCGCTGTAATGGGTCCCGGCATCCTGTGATGGATCCCCGGCATGGCATTATATAGATGTGTCATGTGAGAGGCCCCAGCCGCGAACGCTTTTCGGGCAGTCTCATAATCGCAGCAGGTATGCGCCAGGGAAACGACTGTATGGCGGCTCAGCTTTTCAATGCATTCCAGCGCACCCTCCTCCTCCGGCGCGATATCGCAGAGCCTAAACAGGCCATCCGCCTCATTCTGCAGACGCAGAAACATCTCCGCATCCGGTTTGTGAATAAAGGCCTCGTTCTGCGCCCCTTTCATTTTCCGGCTGATAAACGGGCCTTCCATGTTGATGCCCACCAGGTCAGCGCCCCTTCCATTTCTGTGCTGTGCAGCCGCACGGGCAATTCCTGTCAGTTTTTCCTCCCCGTAGGTCATGGTGGCAGGGCAGATGGCACCTATTCCCTTTGATAGCTCAAAATCCGCTATCCGCTGGATCGCCTCTTCTGTACCATCGCAGAAGTCCACCCCGTCACAGCCATGGAAATGGATATCCACAAGCATGGGAATCGCTTTCAGACCCCCGTAATCCAGGACGCAGTCCCCGCTTCGGTCGACATTTCCGTACCCCGCTTCATCTGTCAGGTATTCCCCATCTGTCAGGATATCCTGTCTGACAAATCCATTATTGTTCTGAAAAACTTCCGCGTTTACGATCCTCATATGATTCCTTCAGGTTCCTTTAACCACTTACTGTACTGTTGTAATGATTTTTGTCACATCCGGCAGCCCTTCTCCGCTGACGGTAACTGTCATCTCCTCCGACAGGACTCTGACGACAGCCTGGCTTCTCCCATAATACGTGGTATGCTGCCCGGCAAGGAAGGTCTCCTCTGTCTTGGGGCAGGCGCTGCCGAAGGCCAAAAGCTCTCCTCCCTCCACACTGACAGACAAGAGGGTATCCCGGTTGCATTCAATTTCCCCGTTCTCTCCTGTCAGGTCGATGGCCAGATAGAGGATATCGCCCTTCTGTACCTTTTCCGACTCCGGAGTGACGCAAATTTCAGTTTTCCCGGTCGCCGATCTTAAACTGCTCTCAGAAAGCACGGTTCCCGCTTCGTCATAAGCGACAGCTTTCAGCTCGCCGGATTCATATTTCACATGGAAATAAGCCTGGTTATCCTTTACTTCCTCACAGCCCGCACTCTTTCCGTTGAGAAATAACTCTACCCGGCTTCCTGTGGTGCAGACTTCCACATCCGCGTCATTGCCGTCACAGCCTGTATATGACCAATAAGGCAGCGCGTTGCTGCCGCGCCAGATTGCCTTACTTGGTATGACGCCCGGATGATTGACCGGGCAAACGCCGATATAAGGCATCTTTCTGGCGCCCCAGACAACCGCGGCCAGTCCCGCCTCGGCGTTGTCATTGCCCAGAATGTCCATGGCTCCCGTATCCGCCAAAAGCCAGGGATATCTCTTATTAAAGCCAATATCCTCCGGGTCATAGGACCAGCCGCCGATCCCGGTTTCCCCCAGATAATCCCAGGCTGTCCACATGAAATCACCGATTAAATACGGGTATTTTTCCACCATGGGCCAGGTTCTGGCGATCTCATAGGGATATGTCTCACTTCCCACAACAATCCTGTCCGGATGTACTTCCCCCTCTGTAGCGTAACGGCTGACAGCATAATTATACCCCGCAATGTCCAGCATGTCCAGTACCGGTGAGGAAACCTCATCCGCCTGCGGCATGGCCGCAGCCATGGTCATACGATTCCCCATCATGGATACCATTTCGTTATAGGCGGTGCTGTTCATCTCCTGCGTGGCCGGCGCTTCGCCGCCGCCCTCCATGGGATTATTCTCCAGCGTGGCCAGAAACAGGAGCGTCAGATTGATCCCCGCGGTTACCGGTCTGGTGGAATCCGTTTTTTTCACTTTTGCATACAGCTTTTTGGCAAGCTCTACACCTTCCGGTTTGGCCGGTTCCGTCACCTCATTGCCGATCGAATACATGATAACAGAAGGATGATTATAATCTTTCGCCGCGATTTTTTCTATATCCTTCTCATAATTTTCTATAAAACGGTCGGCGTAATCAAATTCCGTCTTGGATTTGTCCCACATATCCCACAGCTCGTCCATGACGTAAACGCCGAGCCTGTCGCAGGCCTCCAGCATGGAACGGCAGGCCGGATTGTGGGCGGAGCGGATCGCGTTAAAGCCCATCTCCTTCAGCTTCCGGATACGGCGATATTCCGATTCCGCATAGCTTCTGGCTCCGAGAATACCATTGTCATGGTGATTACAGCCACCCTATAACAGAACAGATTTTCCGTTGATAAGAAAGCCCTCTGTACTCCACTTAAGTTTGCGGATACCAAACACGGTGCTGGCGCTGTCCAGACAGACGCCCTCTCTGCAGAGGCTGATTTCGCAGGTATACAGGTTGGGATTTTCGTCATCCCACAACTGAGCATCCGGGATATCCAGTACCGCTGTGTATTTCCCGTCCTGCATGGTCAGTTCCTCGCTTAAAACTGCCTTTCCGCCCGGATCACAGATAACAGTCAGAATTTCTGTGCTCTCCTGTTTAGTCCCCCTTGCGGCAGAGGTCTCCACCTCCACCATAATCTGCGCCGGTTCATAGCTTAAGGTGGTAATCCTCACCCCATCCGGCAAAATGTGCTCCCGGTTTCCGGTCAGCAGCCATACCGGGCGATAGATACCCGCGCCCGCGTACCAGCGGCTGTTCGGTACACGACTGTTGTCCGCCTCCACGCGCAGCGTATTCTCCTGTCCATAGAGAATCTCTGTCAGTTCCACGCGGAAAAGATTGTAGCCATAACTCTCCGCTCCAATCTCTTTTCCGTTTAAAAAGACCTGCGCACAGGGATATACGCCCTCAAATTCCACCAGCACAGTCTTTTCCTTCCAATCCTCCGGCGCGGTGAAGGCTTTCTCATAAATATAGCTGCCGCCCGGATAATAGGCGCCTCCGCTGCCAGAAGCCGCGTCAGGCTGACGTATTTCATACTGCGTCGCGTCATGCGGCAGAGTTACCGACACCATCTTTTCTCCGGTCTTTCCAAACATCCAGTGATCACAAAACTGCTCCCGTTTCATAAAAAACCTCCCTGTTTCTTTTCGTTTTATCGTTATTTACAGTGAACGGCATATATTCTGACATGCCCAGTATAACATGCGGCTTTCTCTCCAGCCTGATCCTGATATGTATTTTAACAAATGCACAGGAAGTAGGTTATCAGCTTTTCGATGACTTTTATCGTAAATCCACCTTTTTACAGCAAAAATCCCCGCCGCGATATACAAAAACGGATATGTCCGCTGAGACGCACATCACCATGCATAGCGCGAAGGGGCTTTGGGATTAATCGATATTCTTATCTGTGTGCGTATTTCAGAATGCACATTTCTGTATAGAACCTCTTCAGCTCCTCAAAATATTTCTTCATGGCAATCCTCCTTCTTCCTGAAAGTCGAATATTCGCAGCCTCAATCCGGCTTTCGCCTGATCACCCGTCCCGTTAAAAATTCCGGTTCCGTTCCTGACTGTAGTTGCATTATATCTCCGTTCAGGTTATAATGCTTGCCAGATTCTGAAAAGAACTGGCCAAATTCCATTTTCAGGAGAATGTCTTATGCATCCTTTTTATGAACAGAAAGAAAACCATCTTGAGATATTTCAGATAAAGTCCGGTCATTTTCCACCCCATTTCCATAATCTGCTGGAATGCGTCTATGTCGAGGAAGGAACGCTGGCAATCGGAATCGGGCAGGAACTCTATCATATGAATGAAAATGACTTTGCCATCGTGTCTCCGGAGCTCATCCATCATTATCAGGCATTTGACAAAAAACCGGGAAAGGTCATTTATCTTCTGGCCTCCCCGACCCTGTGCGGCTCCTTCACACAGACCCTCAGGCGGCTTTGCCCGCAGTGTCCTGTCATCAACGCGGACAAGCTGCACCCCGATATTCCCTATGTCCTTCACAGGCTGCTTGAGGAGCCCGAACCGGTATTGCTGAGTGTACGGTTCTTCTGAAATCGGCTCCGCATCCTCACGCGTGGCCGGAGCCGCCGGCGAGACAGCCGCAGTCGGAGCGGATATCCCTGTGCTTGTTATGGCGGACGGTCCTGCCGGACTTCGCATCAGCGCGCAATATTACCGGGATCAGAAGGGTATTCACAGTTTGGGACCTGTTGTCCCAGCCACGCTTCTGGACTTCCTGCCAAAGCCTGCGCAATGCCGTTTCTATTTCTGCATTTCTCCCATCAGAATCGGGATGTCCTCCGGCTGGAAGAATTTTGTCATAAATGCCCGCCCAAATTCCTCATTGGAGGCGGAGCTTGAATCCATCGTCTCCTCCTTCACCTCCTCGGACATATTGGCGCTCAGAGAAGCCATATAGGCAAAAGCCTCCTGCTGCCTCTCCGGCCCTGTGGGCGTCCACCAGTCCCGCGATGTGTAGAGGATACCCTGATGCAGCGGCGATGCGATCGCCTGTGTAAGACGGGAAGTAAACTCCTCATATTTGTCGGCGCCGCTCCAGGTATTATCCGCGAGCGCATAAATTCTCGGGAAAAGCAGCTTTTCCAGCTTCTCACACTTCGTGATATGCTCCGACCACAGACAGCCCTCCATGCCCAGAAGACCCTCCTTGCCGGAAACATCCTCCTCTCCCAGGTGTGGGATCGTCTCATACACCTTCTTCAGATTCGTCATGCTGTAGGGATAGTCCAGATACAGTTCAAACATATCCGAATAAATCCACTCTTTGCCCGCTAAGGCATACGGCTCCATCGCCTTTCTCTGTTCCAGTGTCCAGTACTGCGCCTGCATCTTCTGCGGATGATTGGCAGCGCACAGCGTTTCATTCCAGCAGACGGCAGTCTTTCCCAGCCCGGCCAGTATCTCAGAGACCCGGCTCATAAAGTATCCCTGCAGCTCCTCCCAGTCTTCAAGGCCGAGTTCAAGCATTTTTGCCTGACAGCAGGGACATTTTTTCCACTCTGTCTTCGGAGCCTCGTCGCCTCCCAGATGAAAGCGCTCTCCGGGGAAAAGCCCCGTGACCTCCATCAGAAGATCCTTTAAGAAATCAAAAACTGCTTCCTTCCCCGCGCACAGAATCACCGGGAAAATGCCGCCTCCCGTTTTGATCTTTACCGGTTTTTCCCCGCAGCTGTACTGCGGATACGCCGCTAAAAGCGCGCTGACATGCCCCGGCATGTCAACCTCAGGAATAATCTCCACGCCGCGCAGACGGGCGTATTCACAGACTTCCCGGATCTCCTCCTGCGAATAATACTGTCCGCTCATTTTTTGCAGTCCGGGGAAGCGTCTGCTTTCAATGCGCCATCCCTGGTCGTCGGTCAGATGCCAATGCAACACATTCATTTTCGCGAGGGATATCTCCTCAATGATCTTTTTGATCTCCGCTGCCGGGAAGAAATGACGGGCGCAGTCCACGGACAGACCCCTGTGCTGATATTTCGGGGAATCGCTGATGGTGCCGCAGGGAACACTTTCTTCTTCCAGAAGCAAGGCGACTGTTGTAAGCGCCCATACAACGCCTCTTTCCGTGGAAGCGCTGACCTGAATCTTCTCCTTCGTAATGGTAATTTCATAGCCCTCCTCCGCCAGCTCCTCCTTTCTGTTCAGAAAGAGGATGATATCCTGTCCGCCGGGCTTTCTTCCCGTCCTGTCCATAAAGACGGTGACGCACCAGGACGCAAATCCTCCATATTCAACTCCCAGCTCCATCGGCAGCGCCAGGCGCCCGCTGCCTTTCTCAGCCCGGCCTCTGACAGCCGGTATCAGATAATCAAAACGTTCCATTTCAGACCTCCCTGATATTTATTTTACAACTGCCAGTCGCAGCAGTCGGTATATTTTATCAACATTTCCTTCCGTCTTTTATATTTTAACAGGCCGGCATAAATCAGGTTATCGTATTTATGATGTTTTTATCGTAAATCCACTAATCTTTCCTGCAGCAACAGGTAAATCTCACGAAACGTGCGCTCATCCACCTCTGCGTTCATGGAATACCGGCAGGTCTCCTGATTATTGACAGCAAAATATATCCAAAAATAAGAATATGTCCGCTGACAAAGCCATTTCTGCTTAATACAGAAAAGCCGCATGCATCGCAAAGACACATACGGCCGTCGTCATTTTTTATTCTGTTCTCCTGTTGCGGTATTCTAATGGCGTCATTCCTGTCAGCTTCCTGAATTTCTCCGCAAAATAGCTCTGGCTGCCAAAGCCCAGGCTGTCGCCGATCTCCTGCACAGGCTCACTGCCTGACCGAAGCAGAACCTTGGCTCTCTCAATCCTGCAGTGCAGCGTATACTCCTTAATGGTCATCCCTGTTTCCGCCTTAAACCTGGTTGAGAGATGGCTTCCCGAATACCCGACCTGACCGGCCAGCTCCTCAACGGAAAGCTTTCTGTTCAGATTCATTTCAATATATCCGCAGCACTTCTGAATCTGCGGCGAAAGGCCATTGCCTCTGCGGCACCGGTGCACCCTGCGCACAAAATCATCCTGCATGGTGCTGTTTAATCCCGCCACATCCTCCACTCTCGATGATGCTTCAATACTGTTGATATAATTGTCACTCAACGTATAAGCGATTTCCGGCTCCAGGCCGCCTTTGATTGCCGCACGTGTGCACAAAGCCACATGAATGATCGCCAGATTTTTAAGCTGGCGGACAGACGCGTTCTGCGCGTACATCCCCACATTGGCAATGCTTCCGGCGTATTTCTTATAATCCAGGTTTCCCTCCTCCATCATCTTCAGAAGCCTCTGCTCCTGCTCATAGGTAGCGTGCACATTCGCGGCAGAGGCATCCTCACAAGTCGTTTCCACAAGCTGCATCTGCTCATCATAAATCCAGAATCCAATATCGCTGCAGCAGCTGATCATCTCACGAAACATGGTAAGCTTTCTCTTTTTCTCGTCTTCCATAACATTTCCCCACAGCTTTCGCTCTTAACCGTCTGTCAATGCCACCGGCTCTCCGCCAATGATAACATCCCGGATTACCGTTGTTTTCACTCTGATGATGCCCCGGATTTCTTCGCGCTTCGTGTTCTGTCATTTTCTCTAAAGGCAATCGGCCAGCGCCTCCTCATCCGCAATCAAGGTAAAATCCGGATGCATCTGCAGGATCGACGCCGGTACCTGGGGCGTTACCGGCCCGAAAAAAGCCTGTCTGATAATCGCCGCTTTATTCCCTCCGTTGGCAATCATTAAAACCTTATGCGCCTGCATGATGGTTTTCACACCCATCGTATAAGCCTGCCTGGGCACACCTTCTCTGTCATTGCCAAAGAATCGCGCGTTCGCCTCAATCGTACTCTCAGTCAGATTGACACAATGCGTCCCCAGCTCAAAGGCCGATCCCGGTTCATTAAAACCGATGTGGCCGTCCACGCCTATTCCCAGAAGCTGCAAATCAATTCCGCCATGCCCGGTGATAACCCGGTCATATCTGGCGCATTCCGCGTCCGAATCCATGTTCATGCCGTCGGGAAGGTTGATTCTCTCAGGACAAATATTGACATGATCAAACAGTTTGCGATGCATAAAGGACCAGTAGCTCTCTGGATGCTCCTTTGGGAGGCCCTTATACTCATCCAGGTTAATTGTAGTCACCTCAGAGA